>NZ_JAHGAH010000035.1:0-51178 GCF_030248475.1 Vibrio sp. D173a | reverse complement strand
AATGGTTGGCAGCGGCGAGACCGCAATAAGAGATCCTCAATATGTGTTTGTCGTAAGCAATGCTTGATGACCGAAATGACAAAGCGAAGTAGATAACTTTGTTGTTCGAAGAGCATTGGCTGCTCACGCAGCCAATAGGATGTTATTGCCTATTGACAGGCAGAAGGCTCATATGTGTTCGGTTTATGAATTCAGGTTGATAACGAACAGAAAGATAATTTTTCCTCGGGTGAAAACGCTATCGAAACGTTTCGATGGTGAAGTGTGATCTCAATGCCTTTTTCTTAATCATTTGGCACTCAATTGCAGATCAATATCACACTTATTACTGTGTAACTGGTCAATTTTTTTTTACATTCTATTATTCATCGAAACGTTTCGATATGTTTTTTGTCAATATAATGAATTATCAAAGACAGACGATCAAATTTGTACGCACGTGTAACCAAAGGTTGATGAGATGAAAAAAAGTACCTTAATTAACTCTGAAGTTTCTCGCTTGATAGCAACGCTAGGCCATACTGATGAAATCACCATTTGTGACGCGGGTTTGCCGATTCCTGACCATGTTCAACGCATCGATTTAGCGCTGGCTCATGGTATCCCTGGTTTCCTTGATACCGTTCGCGTGATTCTGTCTGAGTCCCAAATTGAAGGAGTCATCATTGCTGAAGAATTCGCAACAGTTAGCCCAGTTCATCATGATGCGTTAATTACTGAGCTAGCCCAAGAGAGCGGGCTAACTGGTAAGCCAATCGCGATTAACTATGTATCGCACGAAGATTTCAAAGTTCGAACATCACAAAGCCGCGCTGTCGTTAGAACAGGCGAGTGTACACCGTATGCGAACGTAATTTTCCAAGCTGGCGTGGTGTTTTAAGCCACAATTAATTGAGGATAAATTATGGCTCAAGCCATTCTACAACTCAGCGAGATAGAGAAAGCTTTCCCAGGCGTTAAGGCGTTGGATAAAGCCAGTCTTAATGTTTACCCAGGTCGCGTGATGGCGTTGATGGGCGAGAACGGGGCTGGTAAGTCGACCTTGATGAAAGTGCTTACGGGTATCTACCACATGGATGCAGGAAGCATTAAATATCAAGGGCAGCCAGCGGCGTTTAAAGGTCCGCGTGACTCTCAAGAAGCCGGCATCAGTATCATTCACCAAGAATTGAACTTGATCCCGGAGCTAACGATTGCCGAAAACATTTATCTGGGACGTGAATTTACCGGCTCGATGGGTCGTATTCAGTGGGGCAAGATGTACGAAGAAGCAGACAAGTTGCTTCAACGCCTTAACGTAAAGCACTCATCGAAAACATTGCTTGGTGATTTGAGCCTTGGTGAACAGCAAATGGTGGAGATTGCCAAAGCGCTGTCTTTTGAATCCAAAGTCATCATCATGGATGAGCCAACCGATGCACTAACCGACAAAGAGACGGAATCGCTGTTTAAAGTGATCAACGAGCTTCGCGACCAAGGTTGCGGCATCGTCTATATCTCACACCGCCTGAAAGAAATCTTCGAAATCTGTGATGACATTACTGTGCTACGTGATGGTAAGTTCATCGGCGAGTGCGAGGTTAAAGACACCAACGAAGACGGACTTATCGAGATGATGGTAGGTCGCAAGTTGGAAGAGCAATACCCGCGTATCGATGTGAAACACGGCGATGTTTGCCTCGAAGTGATTGGCTTGACTGGTTCTGGTGTTCACGACATCAACTTCACCCTTCAACGCGGAGAAATCCTTGGCGTATCAGGTTTGATGGGCGCAGGTCGTACAGAGTTGATGAAGGTGATTTACGGCGCGCTACCAAGTGAGGTTGGCGTCATCAACTTAGACAACAAGACCATTAATCCGGTTAGCCCACAAGATGGCTTGGCGAATGGCATTGCTTACATATCTGAAGACCGCAAAGGCGATGGCTTGGTGCTGGGGTTATCCGTGAAGGAAAACATGTCTTTGTGCGCGTTGGATAAGCTCACCAAAGGTTTTCAAATTCAACACGGTGAAGAAGTTGTGGCGGTTGAAGACTTTATCAAACTGTTCAACATCAAAACGCCAACCCGAGACCAAATCATTGGCAACCTTTCTGGTGGTAACCAGCAGAAAGTGGCCATCGCAAAAGGGTTGATGACCAAACCTAAAGTTCTGATTCTGGATGAGCCAACTCGCGGCGTTGACGTAGGTGCGAAGAAAGAAATCTATCAGCTAATCAATAAATTTAAAGCCGACGGCATGAGCATCATCTTGGTTTCATCTGAGATGCCAGAAGTGCTAGGTATGAGTGACCGCATCATGGTGATGCACGAAGGTCGCATTACTGGCGAATTCGATGCGAAAGACGCCGACCAAGAAACACTACTCGCTTGTGCCGTAGGCAAGAAGATCAATGAGGAAGCAGCATGAGTACTAATACCATGAGCAAACCAAACGAAACGGGCAGCAAGAAGCTGTTCACCAAAGAATGGCTGATTGAGCAAAAGTCACTGATCGCATTGATTTTCTTGATTGTTGTTGTGTCATTTTTGAACCCAAACTTTTTTACGGTAGACAACATTCTTAACATCCTTCGTCAAACCTCAGTCAACGCGATCATTGCAGTTGGTATGACGCTGGTTATTTTGACTGCTGGCATTGACCTAAGCGTAGGATCTGTACTTGCACTATGTGGTGCCTTCGCGGCGAGCATGATTGCACTAGAAGTGCCAGTGCTTATCGCGGTTCCAACAGCATTGTTCGCTGGTGCAGCTCTAGGAGCGATCAGCGGTATCATTATTGCCAAAGGTAAGGTTCAAGCCTTTATCGCAACGCTGGTTACCATGACGTTACTACGCGGCGTAACAATGGTTTACACAGACGGTCGTCCTATCTCTACGGGCTTTACTGACACAGCAGACGCATTTGCATGGTTCGGTACAGGTTACGCTCTTGGTATCCCAGTTCCAGTTTGGTTGATGGTGATTGTCTTTGCGGCAGCTTGGTACCTACTGAACCACACTCGCTTTGGTCGCTACGTGTACGCACTTGGTGGCAACGAATCAGCAACGCGACTTTCTGGTATCAATGTTGACCGTGTGAAAATTGGTGTATACGCCATTTGCGGTATGTTGGCAGCGCTTGCAGGCATTATCGTGACGTCTCGTCTGTCTTCAGCACAGCCAACTGCGGGTATGGGCTACGAGCTAGACGCTATCGCAGCGGTTGTTCTTGGCGGTACTAGCTTGATGGGCGGTAAAGGTCGCATCATGGGTACCTTGATTGGTGCTCTAATCATCGGCTTCTTGAACAACGCGCTGAACCTACTCGATGTTTCTTCTTACTACCAAATGATTGCGAAAGCAGCGGTTATCTTGCTAGCGGTACTGGTAGACAACAAAAACAAGTAATCCATAACAACTAATACATTAAAGCTAAATCCTGAATACAAACCGAGCCAGAGGACGTGTGCTGGCTCACCCTACACAAAGGACTAGAACGATGAAAAAACTCGCAACTCTTATCTCTGCTGCTCTTCTTTCTTCAACCGTATCGGTAGCGGCGCAAGCTCAAGATACCATGGCGATTGTAGTTTCTACGCTAAATAACCCGTTCTTCGTAACGATGAAAGACGGCGCAGAAGCGAAAGCGAAAGAACTGGGATACGACTTGATTGTACTGGACTCGCAAAATGACCCGAGTAAAGAACTATCAAACATCGAAGACCTGACGATTCGTGGCGTAAAGGCGATTCTGATTAACCCAACAGATTCAGACGCTGTGTCAAACGCGATTCGCATGGCGAACCGTTCTAAGATCCCTGTGTTGACACTTGACCGTGGCGCGAGCCGTGGCGAAGTAGTGAGTCACATCGCTTCTGACAACGTAGTTGGTGGTGAAATGGCGGGTCACTATATCATGGAAAAAGTGGGCGAGAAAGCGAAAGTCATCCAACTAGAAGGTATCGCAGGTACGTCTGCAGCGCGTGAGCGTGGTGAAGGCTTCATGACAGCAGTGAAGGGCAGCAACATGGAGCTACTAGCAAGCCAACCTGCTGATTTTGAACGTACTAAAGGTCTGAACGTAATGGAAAACTTGCTTGCAGCGAACCCAGACGTACAAGCGGTATTTGCTCAAAATGATGAAATGGCATTGGGTGCGCTTCGTGCAGTACAAGCATCAGGTAAAGACGTACTTATCGTTGGCTTTGACGGTACTGACGACGGCATTGCTGCTGTTAACCGTGGCAAGCTCGCAGCAACTATCGCACAGCAACCAGATCTTATTGGTGCGTTGGGTGTAGAAACTGCAGCAAAAGTATTGAAAGGCGAGAAGGTTGAGGAGTACATTCCTGTTCCGCTTAAAGTCGTGACTAAGTAAGTTTAACGCCCGACTCATTGATTCTTTTTGCTGAAGTAACGGAATGACCCAATGAATGTGTTGGGTCATTCCAAACAACGAAAGAGGTACGTTAGAAAACTGAATCTATTTGAATCGTAATACGCTTACGTTTTTTAAAAGAGCGTAAACCTATTACTCCTGTTCAAATATAAAGGGTTCATTCAGAACCGAGGATAACCGTATGAATAAGTTAGTGGTGTTAGGTAGTGTAAACGCTGACCATGTTCTTCAAGTGCCTTCTTTCCCTCGCCCTGGCGAGACGCTGCATGGTCGCAACTATCAAGTTATCCCAGGTGGCAAGGGTGCCAACCAAGCTGTGGCGGCAGCTCGATTAAACGCAGACATCGGTTTTATTGCGTGTGTTGGTGATGATTCGTTCGGCATCAACATTCGTGAGAACTTCAAAATGGATGGCATCGATATCACTGGTGTGAAGATGCAGCCAAACTGCCCAACAGGCATTGCCATGATTCAGGTGGCGGACAGTGGTGAGAACAGCATTTGTATCTCCGCAGAAGCGAACGCAAAACTTACCTCAGAAGCGATTGAGCCCGACCTAGAGCGCATTCGTCAGGCAGATTACTTATTGATGCAATTAGAAACGCCAATGTGCGGCATCGAGAAAGCAGCGAGAATCGCGAAAGATGCCAAAACCAACGTGATTCTAAACCCAGCACCAGCTCGCGAACTGTCAGATGAATTACTGTCTTGTATTGATGTCATCACACCAAATGAAACGGAAGCGGAAGTACTCACAGGCGTGACGGTAACAGACGATGATAGCGCACAAGAAGCGGCAAACATCCTGCATTCGAAAGGCATTGAAATCGTCATGATCACGCTCGGTGCGAAAGGGGTGTGGTTGAGTCAAAACGGTCGTGGCCAAATCATTCCTGGCTTCCGCGTAGAAGCCACAGATACCACTGCGGCGGGCGATACGTTTAATGGGGCATTAGTCACTGGTTTATTGGAAGACTTACCTTTAGAATCAGCGATTAAGTTTGCCCACGCAGCAGCTGCGATCTCAGTAACTCGCTTTGGCGCGCAAACCTCCATTCCAACCCGTAAAGAGGTTGAGGAGTTCCTTGAACAACAATAATCAAAAGGAGAAATAGCATGGCAACGATGAAAGACATCGCAAAACTAGCAGGGGTTTCCACCTCAACTGTGAGCCATGTTATTAACAAAACTCGCTTTGTCAGCGAAGAGATCTCGGAACGAGTCAATAACGCTGCCAAAGAGCTCAATTACTACGCGCCGTCTGCTTTGGCGCGTAGCCTCAAAGTAAACCGCACCAAAACCATTGGTATGCTGGTTACTACCTCAACCAACCCATTCTTTGGTGAAGTCGTAAAAGGTGTTGAGCGCAGTTGCTACCAAAAAGGTTACAGCCTTATCCTTTGTAATACCGAAGGCGATAACGAGCGAATGCGTGAATCTATCAATACGTTGTTGCAAAAGCGCGTTGATGGTCTGATTTTGATGTGTTCATCGTTAGAAGGGGAGCGTATTGATGTATTCGAACGTTACCCTGATATTCCGGTTGTAGTGATGGACTGGGGCCCTATGTTGTTCACCAGCGATAAGATTCAAGACAACTCACTTCGTGGTGGTTATCTGGCAGCGAAATACCTTATCGACTGCGGCCACAAAGAGGTAGGCTGTATCACCGGTCCATTAATTAAGCACCAAGCGCAAATGCGTTATGAAGGCTACAAACGCGCGATGCTTGAAGCAGAACTTGAGTTCAATGCAAACTGGATTGTTGAATCTGATTTCGAATGTGAGGGTGGTTATCAAGCCTTCAAGAAAATGGTGGAACGTGGCCCGCTACCTAGCTCGATCTTTGTCTCAAATGACATGATGGCGATGGGCGTTATCAATGCAGCTAATGAACTCGGTATTCAAATTCCAGAACAGCTTTCTATCATAGGTTACGATGATATTCATATTGCGAAGTTTATGTCGCCTTCGCTTACCACGATTCATCAGCCCAAATACCGCCTTGGACAAGCCGCAGTCGAAACCTTATTGCGAAAACTGGATGATAAATCTGATGAAGCTCAGGTTGTACAGCTTGAACCTACATTGGTTGAGCGCAACAGTGTGAAGTGCCTCTCCGAATAAAGAAGTTATTCGCTCTCAATTAGTTATTTATCTAAACTTGTAATAATCAGCTTTCTGAATGGATTTAGAAAGTAAATGCCTTCTTTTTACATAATAAGCCCATCAAAATGTGATTTTTTGCGCGTAAAGTAAAAGACTTAGTGTAGAAATGCCCCAAAAAGCTTATTATTAAAAAAGTTCTATAAATAGATTTATAAATTATAGTGGTGGATGGGAGGTTTTTATGTTTGTTAAGAGATACGCGCAGCATTCGGTTAAGAGGCCATGGGCTCACCGTATCAATATTCTCCTAGTCTTATTCGTTTTTTCTGTGAGCGTATATGAGTTGCTTGCGAATGAATAATTCGTCTACTTATCGGGCATCGCCTTTACGTTCATTGCAACTGCATTTTTTGCTTCTGCATCATCTTTCAAGAAACGTTATTTGGGGCACGAGTCTTAAATAACCATACCGCGATAAGTATTCACTGGGCACTTTAAAGCAAGTATTGATCTGATTTATGATCGGGTACATCGAAGGGAGGACAAATGTCCTCCTTTTTGTTTGCTGCGACACCATAAGATGAGCGCACCCCAAGCACAATAATAAAGGACATCTTCATGGACCTATTTGCCCTGTTAGACATCAACAATACCCTCGTAAACATTCCTATTGGTGATGGCTACGCAATGAGTTGGATCGAAGCCTTTGGTACGGTTTTCGGTCTGCTTTGTATTTGGTTTGCGAGCCAAGAAAAAACCATTAACTATTTGTTTGGTTTGCTGAATGTAACACTTTTTGCCGTTATCTTTTTCCAGATTCAGCTTTACGGATTGCTTCTGCTTCAATTGTTCTTCTTCTGCGCCAATATTTATGGTTTGTATGCTTGGACAAGACCAAATGCACAAGGTGAGACATTAGAGGTGCGCTGGTTAAGCAAACAGAAGCTGATCGCGACAGGTTCAGTAAGCATTGTTGCGATTGCCCTATTAACCATCTATATCGATCCATTCTTTTTTGCGTTGGCTAACATTGCCGTTGATACGTTAAATGTATTCGGTGCAGGTTTGTCTGAACCTGTGTTGGAGCCAGATGCTTTCCCATTCTGGGATGCAACCATGACAGTTCTGTCTATCGTGGCGCAAATCTTGATGACACGTAAGTACGTTGAGAACTGGATTCTTTGGGTCGTAATCAACATCATTAGCGTTGGTATTTACGCAACACAAGGCGTGTACGCAATGTCGGTTCAATACGCGATTCTCATGTTCATCGCAGCAAATGGCACTAGAGAGTGGGCACGTCGTGCGAAGCGCAATGGTGACAAGACTCTAACTCAAGCGACAGCGCAAGGTTAAGCCAATGATGAAACAACCTCATATTGGCGTAGACAACACCCAAATAGCGTCTCGAGTGATCGTCTGTGGAGAACCAGATCGAGCAAACCGTATTGCCGCATTGTTTGATAATGCAGAATTGGTCTCTGAGAACCGTGAATATAGAGTGTTCACTGGCACATACCAAGGTCAGCAAATCTCAGTATGCAGTACAGGTATAGGTGCTCCCTCGATGATCATTGCGGTGGAAGAGCTAAAACAGTGTGGTGTGACAGACGTGATTCGTGTGGGATCGGCTGGTGCGATGCAAAAAGGCATTCAACTCGGTGAGTTGATAGTGGCTGAAGGCGCGGTCAGAGACGAAGGTGGCTCGAAAGCATACGTTCGCTCTTCGTATCCGGCTTACGCAAGCTTTTCGTTACTGAAAGCGATGGATAGCTATTTAGCCGAAAAAGAGGCGCGCTATCATTTAGGCGTGGTTCGCTCCCATGACAGCTTCTATACCGACGACGAAGAAGCGATTTGCGAATACTGGAACAAGAAAGGCATCTTAGGCGCGGATATGGAAACCTCGGCACTTTTTACCGTCGGTCGCCTGCGTGGTCTAAACGTTGCTTCTATCTTGAACAATGTCGTCCTGTATCAACAAGATGTTAAGGAAGGCGTAGGGCATTACGTAGATGAAGCGCAAGTGATGATGGAGGGGGAGCGTTTAGCGTCTTACGCTGCTCTTGAAGCCTTAATTGCGCAGAGTTAACTGGATCACAGCTTAGTTAATTTTTGAAGCGGCACTTTGGTGTCGCTTTTTTATTGGCTGTCATCAAACGATTCTAGCGAGTACAATCTATTTGAGATTGTTGTCATTAAAGAGAAACTCACGTGAAAATCAGCCCTTACCCAACCGGACGTTTCAAAAGCTTTTTAGAACAGAAAAGTGCTGAGTTTCGCGACTTAATCTATCAATGCCAAATCGGCAGTCGATACTTCGACTCAGGTGAAGAGATCCTTCGCCAAGGTGAGCAGCTTCAATATCTGTATGTGGTGCCAGTAGGGCGAGTTTCGATGAGTATGATTGCAGCCAACGGTCGCCGGTTCCAGTTAGGTGAAGCCAATTGCGACTATCATATCTATGGTGAAATGGAGTACTTCACGCAAACGCCTTGCCAATGGAACGTGGTCGCAGATGAACATATGCAAGTGGATATTATCTGTATCCAAAAACTGACTGAGGCACTGCACCAGCAACCTGACATGATGTTTTTCTTTGCTTCTGCTTTGGCGGGGGATTATCAAGATTCAATGGATATCTATACCAATCGCTTGTTACACCCAATTACTTACAACATTGCTTATGACTTGCTCGTACAAAAGCAGACCAACACCTTGCTGGGTGGGTTTGACAAGGTAAACCAAGAAGCGGAAAGATTTGGCACGTCAGGACGCGTTTATCGTCGAGCGGTAAAAGATCTGATGGACAAAGGTTTGATCAGAAAAGGCGAGCAGGGGCTTGAGATTGTTGATGAAACGATACTAAAAACATTTCTTGATGCCTACGAATAACCCACAACGTTTGAGTTCCGAAATACAATGTTGTGGGTCATCATGAGCACTTTTTGCTTAGAGCGATAAGCGCTTACTTCTGAATTAGAAAACGCAGTGCTTAGCAAAGTCAGACGCTTCGTTTGCTGTCCATTCGCCTTTTGGCTTTTCTTTCATGTCGTTACACCATGCTTCACTACCAACTTCAGTACAAGCCATCAATTGTGCAGCGACAAATAAAACCAATGCTAACTTCTTCATTATCTAGTCCTTTCTAGTGAGTCATTTAAATCTAGTATAAATATTCACTGAGTTGATGAATATCAAAATGACAACTTTGCGCTTACCGTCTCAAATTCGATATCTGTATGGTGTAATTTGTTGATTTAATAAGCCTATTTAGAAGTGTAACGAATGTAAAGTTATCGAATAATTGGTTGAATGCCTGTTTGAGTAAGGATATATTGCGAATGCGCATGATAACGGATCTCATTAAGGCTTAAAAATGGAAAAACTCGTCAGTGCGGCAATTCTTTCGCTGCTTATAATTTCACCTTCTTTTGCTGCAACCGTCAAAATTGACCATTACATGGGAACGACAGAAGTTGAACAATCCCCCAAACGAGTGGTTGTGATTGGCTTTGGTCCACTCGATATGCTGGATAGTTTTGGCATCGATCCAGTAGCGGTATCGAACGCCTCCCATCTTCCAAAGTACTTATCTAAATACAGCAAGACTCATTACACATCGGCAGGTAGTCTTTTCGAACCAGACTTTGAAACCATCTACATGCAAAAGCCGGACTTGATTTTGGTTGGTCCTCGCGGTTCGTCAAAATACGATGAGTTAAGTGAAATAGCACCAACAGTTGTGCTCGCATCAGGTGAAAACGAAGGCTACTGGCAGGGCACAAAAGCGCAATGGCGCAACGTTGGCAAGATCTTCAATATGGAAGAAAAGGTTGAACAAAAAATTGAAAACCTGGATGCACAGTTCAAGGCGATTCGTGATTACAACCAAACCAACAATAATGATGCACTCACAATTCTAAGCATTGGTGACAACATCAGTGCATTTGGTGCGAAATCTCGTTTTGGCGCAATTTACACGGATTTTGGCTTTGCAGAGACTGTGAAGAATCTCAAAACGGGTACACATGGTGACGTCATTTCTTATGAGTTTATTCGTGAAGCTAACCCGAAAAACATCCTCGTTATTGATAGAAACACACTTCACGCAAAGTCTGACAATGACTTTGCTAAATCGCTGGATAACGATTTGGTTAAAGCGACTTCGGCATACAAGAATAAGAAAATTACCTTCCTAGATGTTGATGCTTGGTACTTAGCTATGTCTGGTGTGACTGCAACGGAAAAGATGGTGAGTGAAATTAAACACACGATCGAACTTTAAGCCAAGCTAGCAGAGGTTAACTTTGAAAAAGTTATTGCTTGTTCTTGTTGCTCTAAGCGTCGCATCGTTGTTTGTTGGGGTGGGAATTATGACACCCCAGCAGTTGTTTTCGGGTGATGCAAAAGCACTAGAACTCTTCTTCACTAGCCGGATTCCGCGCCTATTTGCGATTCTGCTTGCTGGGGCCGGGCTAAGTATCGCTGGATTAGTGATGCAGCAAATTAGCCAAAACCGATTCGCTGCGCCTTCAACAACAGGCACGATTGAGTGTGCCATGCTTGGTTACGTAATGAGTGTGGTGTTTTTTGGTAGTGGCGAACAGCTTTGGCTTGTCTTTGGTGTCTCTATTCTTGGCACTTTAATGTTCGTTCAGTTCATTCAGCGTATCCAATTCAAAAGCGTCGTATTTGTGCCGCTCGTCGGCATCATCTTTGGTAACGTTGTTGACGCTGTTACTACTTTCATTGCCTACAAATACGATGCACTACAAAGCCTGTCAGCATGGAGCGTGGCAAACTTTGCAAACATTTTGCGTGGTGATTTTGAGCTGCTTTATATTGCTGTTCCCGTCGCCCTTTTAAGTTACCTATTTGCGGCACGCATTTCTGCGGTTGGTATTGGGAAAGACTTTGCAGTAAACCTTGGTCTTAACTACCAACAAGTGGTGACATTAGGTGTACTTTTGGTGTCGGTAATGTCAGCCAGTGTGGTGATGATCGTTGGTCAA
The DNA here is from genome assembly GCF_030248475.1 of Vibrio sp. D173a. Taxonomy (NCBI): domain Bacteria; kingdom Pseudomonadati; phylum Pseudomonadota; class Gammaproteobacteria; order Vibrionales; family Vibrionaceae; genus Vibrio; species Vibrio sp. D173a. Next base: position 39,673 of record NZ_JAHGAH010000035.1, on the reverse strand, counting down.
CTGCCGTTTCTTGGACTTATCGTGCCAAACTTAGTCAGTTACTTCTACGGTGATAACCTCAAACGCAATATCCCGCTTACTGCCATGTATGGAGCGTTCCTTGTTTTAGCGTGTGACCTGGTTAGCCGAGTGATCATTTTCCCTCATGAAATGCCTATTTCAATTGTGATCAGCATCTTGGGTGGTGTGGTGTTTATCGCGATGTTGTTGCGAGGTCAGCAAAGTGCGTGATTCCAAGAAACTGATCTTATTGGCAGGCATTGCGCTGCTTTTTGCATTTTTGTTTATTGGTATTGGCTTAACAACAGATAACTACCAGTACTTTTTGTCGCGACGTGTACCTAAAGTGTTAGCCATGGTATTGGCAGGTATTGCGATTGCTCAATCTTCATTGGTGTTCCAAACCATTACCCATAACCGGATCCTCACCCCTAGCATCATGGGATTTGATGCGTTGTATGTGTTGACGCAAGTTCTGATTGTTTTGTTGTTTGGCGGTTTAAGCGCTCTCGTTCTGAATGTTTACATCAACTTCTCGATTGCGGTATTGGTGATGGTAGGCTTTTCGCTATTGCTGTTTGGATTTTATTTTTCAAAAGGCGGGCGTAATCTCATCACTTTGCTGTTGGTTGGGCTGATCTTTGGGCTGTTGTTTAGCAATATTGCGGTGTTCTTCTCTCTTCTGATGGACCCAAATACCTTTGCGTTTGTGCAATCTAAACTGTATGCCAGTTTCAACAATGTGAAGGTGAACTTGTTGTATCTAAGCTCGCCAATATTGTTCATCGCTTGTTGGTTGTTGTATCGCATGCATCACACCTTAGATGTGTTTTGGCTCGACCAGGACAATGCTAAGAGTCTAGGGGTTGATGTCCCTAAAGTGACGCGCAACGTCTTCATTCTCTCCGCGCTTCTCATTGCCATCTCGACCGCGCTTGTCGGCCCTATCATGTTTTTTGGATTGTTGGTGACAAACTTAAGTCGTGAGATGTTCCGCTCCTACCAGCATCGTACCCTGTTAATAGGCTGCTCATTGATGGCAATTTGTGCCTTATTGTCGGGGCAATGGATTATAGAAAACGTCTTTTCATTTGAAACGACGTTGAGCGTAGTGATTAACTTTATTGGCGGTATCTACTTCTTGTATCTATTGCTGAAAAACAAAGTCGTATAAACATGATTATTATAGATAAACTAACGAAAGCATTTGGTCCCAACAAAGTGGTTGATGAGGCCGGTACTCAATTTGAAAAAGGGAAAGTAACGTCAATTATTGGCCCAAACGGAGCAGGGAAGAGTACGTTACTATCAATGGCGTCACGATTGACTGAGCGTGATGGTGGTAGCGTTATGATCGACTGTAAAGAGATTGCGGAATGGGACACCAAAGAGCTTGCAAAAAAGCTGGCAGTACTGCGCCAAGCAAACACAATTACGATGCGCTTTACCGTAAAAGAGTTGGTCTCATTTGGACGATTCCCTTATTCGAGAGGTAACCTAACCAAAGATGACCAGTCGTTAATCGATCAAGCTATCGACTACTTAGATCTGAAAGAAATTCAAGATAAATTCTTAGATGAATTGAGTGGTGGTCAACGACAGCTGGCATTTATTGCAATGGTGATTGCCCAAGATACGGATTACGTTTTTCTCGATGAGCCATTGAATAACCTTGATATCAAGCACTCACTACAGATCATGAAAGTCGTTCAGCGTCTTGCACACGATATGAACAAAGCCATGGTGGTGGTGATTCATGATATTAACTTTGCTGCGTGTTATTCCGACGAGATCCTTGCGCTCAAGAAAGGGAAAGTAGTGGCCAGTGGGAAAGTCGAAGAGGTGATTCAGTCTTCAACGCTAGAGAATATCTACGAAACTCCGTTCAATATCATTGAGCTTAATGGCAAGCGTATGTGCACTTACCATTAAAGTTAGGTTCTATTGACCAAAATTCCGTTAAAGCAGAGCTCATCAAAACAATAGTCCAGCAAGATGAAGTAGAAATAGTGACGAGTTTACTTGGTGAGCTCGTCCATGATCGGGCAGCGGCTCTTTGCATCCCCAGGACATGAAGAAACCCAGCCCTCCAACTGCTTTTTCATCTCCAATAAGTGGGCAATTTTTTGCTCCACTTCATGAAGTTTGTCCATGGTTCGTGCTTTTACTTCGCTACTTTTGCGGTTTGGGTTGTGTGCCAATTGCACGAACTCTTTGCATTCTTGTAATGAGAAACCGGCGTTTTTTGCTCTGGAAACAAGGTTTAACTCTTGGATGTGTTTTTCAGAATATTCACGATAGCCTGAGTCACTGCGAGCTGGTGAAGAAATGATGCCTTTGTCTTCGTACATACGAATCGATTTAGAAGACAATCCTGTGAGTTTTGCAACTGCACCAATATTCATGATGACCTCTGTGTTTCAGATAACCTTTCTCGCGAGTATAACGCTAAGTGTTGGTGTTCAAAAACGACTTTAATGCTGTTTTTCGTCTGTCGATTCTGTGGGCTAAAAATTTGGCAAACAAAAAAGCCCTTAAGCATAACACTTACGGGCTTTCTAAAATCGTTTTAACTAGGCTTCTTCAGGCGCTTGGCTTTTTTTTTCCTGCTGCATTTTTGCAAGGAAGTACACGTTAACACATGCAATAAAGCCGTTTGTTAGTACTACTGGCCATGAGTCAATCATCAAACCGTAAGCTGTGAACAGTGCACAGCCGATAAAGTTAAGGATACGAAGCTTAACGATATCTTTCATAGTTAGTGAGATAGCAACCATGATTGAAGCCGCGTAGCCTAGAATCTCAACCATATTCATTTCCATTATTTGACCCTCTTAAATCTGCCGAATTTTGTCGGTACCACTTCTTCTCATCTTGAGATTAACGAGGAAGCTCCATGCCTCGAATGGTCTTTTTTGTTTTGATGGGTGCACTATAGCAATGGAAAAACCGTGATGAAAGCCTCAAATAAAGGTTAAGAGAAGGTTAGCGATTACGCAAACGTTTAGGAGAGAAATTATTGATAATTTTACTTATTGTGTTGATTGATATTAGTGATGGCAACAATAGATAAAACAAAGTTGAAGGAAGGTAAACAATAACATAATATTGAAAATGAGAATTATTATTAATTAAGTTTGATTTATGCCAATTGCTATTAGTCTTATTTTTTCGTTTGCTCTTATCATGCGGACAAAACCGAATTCACTGGGAATTGGGGTTCATATCCTAACTCACATACTACTGTTGATTTTTATCCCTTCTTCCTATGTTATTCAGTATCTTATCGTGATGTTCTTTACTTCTCCTTTGCTTATTAGGTTGGCAAAGCGTTCGTCTACATACGATGTTTTGTTTGCCTTTCTACCCTTACTAATTGGCACTGGTGGCTTGATTCTCAATTCTTAGGTTGTTCAACTTTTCTTCTCACTGGATTGAAACTAACCTTTGCTTAATAAGCCTTTTGTTTCATAAAATTAATAGATAATTTACATCTACATGTGTCGCATATTTGTGACTTGGTGAGGTTTTCATTTCATGTTGCTAACGAAAGAACAAAATTTGATTGTTTATTGACTCAATAGTTAGTTAAATCAGTCTGGTGAGATAATGTGAATCACATTTCTGTAAACTAAAGTAATTTATAAAGGTCTAACGAAGTGCGTTAGCCATTAGCGGGGGTCAGATGAGTACACAAGCTGTGCCGCAAGAAGTTGTAGTAGATGCTGTCAAAGGGGATGTTTACGCGCTAAGCCTTGAGGGGAAGGTGAGAGCGATAAACGTTGGCGATGTATTAGTTCCGGGTGATGTTATCATCACTGAAAACGGCGCTTCCATTGAAGTGATCGCGGAAGGCTCACTCTATCTCGTGGATGAGAATTGTGTAGCCTGCATACCAGCACCATCTTTAGAGCAACAACCGACAGACGCGGTTGTTCAAGCGCCCGTTGATGGCCAAATCAATGTCGATCCAACAGCGGCGGCTGACGCCGAATTTGGGGCTGAGGATGTTGCCGCGATTCAGCAAGCCATTTTAGAAGGCGCTGACCCTACGGCTATCCTTGAAGCCACAGCCGCGGGTCCGGCTACTGGCGGCGGTGGCTCTGGGTCTGCAAACGCAGGCTTTGTTACTGTTGAATACAATAACCCTGAAGTATTGGCCTCAACGTTTTTTGAAACCTCAGCTCCGACTGGTAACACGGATACTGAAGATGATCCTGACGGCTTAAATGTCACTGTTTTTGCCGATGGTGGCCAATCTCTTTCTTCTCAAGTAGTAGAAGGCTCCATTTCTCTATCAAGCTACCCGCAAACCATTTCTTCCACTGTGCAGGTTGAAGCTGGTGATCTCGCACTTGATACTGCTTCATTTGTACCTGAGACGTCCTCATTAGAGTCTCTGTTAACTGAGCTTAACAGTGAAATTACTTCTGGTAGTCAGCCAGTAGCGTTCGTTTATGACGAAGCGCAAAATGCCATTATTGGCACCCAAGAAGGTAACGAAGTACTTCGTATCGAGATCGAAGCGACATCTTTAGGTCGTGATTTAGAGTTAGAGGTCGTTACCACGATTAGCCAGGGTATTGACCATGTCGCGTCTGTTGCTGATGGCCAAGTATCTATCGTCGGTGATCAAATCAATATCGCTTTTGATATTACAGGCGCAGATATTGGTGGTAACAGCATTCAAGCGCCTATTGATTTTACGACAACCGTTATTGATGGCGATGATCCCGCGCCGCAAAACGTTACTTTTGAAAACGTTGAATCTTCCTCTACACCAATCACTGGCACCTTTGTTGATATTGGTAGTGATCAATTAGCAACGGTCACGTTTAATCAAGAAGGACTTAGTCAGTTCGATGGCCTACTGAGTGATAATCAGGCGACAGAAGCGGTACTCTCTGAAGACGGCAGTACTATCATCTTGTCCATTGCTGGCTCGAGTGAAACCGTCTTAACCATCAGTCTGAACACCGATGGTACCTACCAATTTGAGCAATTTAAGCCGTTAGAACAAACAAATGGTGAAGATACGATTGAGCTCTCTTTACCAACCACAATCGTCGACTTTGACCAAGATACGGCAAGCAACACCTTTACGATGACCATCCTTGATGGCGATAACCCAGTGATTGAAAACGTGACGGGATTGTCTTTAGACGAGGCGGGGGTTGACCAAGGTTCACAGGAAGGCGCGGTAGTAACAAGTGGCACTGGGTCGATCACGACAGCGGTCGGTAGTGACATCATTGATCACTATGAGTTGGAACCTACAGAGTTTAATGTTGGTGGAGAACTCCAATCTCAAGGGCAGGTTGTTCAACTAGAACTAGCGTCCGAGAGTAACGGCGTACGTACTTACGAAGGCTTCATTGAGCTGGATGGTGTGCGTATTACCGTATTTGATGTGGCGATTGATGCACCTGCATTGGGCGAATACCAATTCAACTTGTATGAACAACTTGACCATACGGGTGCTAACGATGACTCGCTTACTTTCTCACTGCCAGTTTACGCGGTAGATGCGGATGGTGACCGTTCCTCGATTACCGACGGTTCGAACACACCAGAAGCAGCGCAAATTGTCATTCAAGTTCAAGATGACGTTCCTTCGATTGATGGCGTTGAGGCACTAGCCGTCGATGAAGACGATTTATCAAGCATCGGCTCCGATCAAAGCGACTCTGTGCTCGCGCAAGGCAACTTCACGACGACTCAGGGCTCAGACCGTGTTGTAAGTTATCAATTAGAAAGCGGCACTGATCCACTCAATGGGTTGGAATCTCAGGGTCGATCTATCTCTCTGACGGAAACAACCAACTCAGATGGCAGCTTTACCTATTCTGCAACGGCAGAAGGGGACGCTATCTTCACCTTACAAGTGAACCCTGACGGTTCTTATTCATTTACCCTTGAAGGTCCAATCGATCATGCTGTGGGTAGTGATAGCTTAACTCTAGACTTCACTATTGTCGCAACGGACTTTGACGGTGACACCAGCTCACTTGTTCTACCAGTTACCATTGCTGATGATGTGCCAACCATTAATGACGTTGTTGCTCTTACCGTCGATGAAGATGACTTAAGTTCGCTAGGCTCTGACCAATCACAGCCAATGTTGGTTGAAGGTCAGTTCACGACAACTCAGGGCTCTGATGGCGTCGTACAGTATCAGTTGGATGTAAATGCTGATCCTTTAAATGGCCTGCAATCTCAAGGGCAAACCGTCTCCATTGCCGAAACGCAAAATGCAGACGGCAGTTACACCTACAGCGCAACGGCAAATGGTAGTGCAGTCTTCACATTGATCTTGAATACCGACGGCTCGTACAGTTTTGAGCTGCAAGGTCCAATCGACCATGCGCCAAATAGCGACAGCTTAACCCTTGATTTTAGCGTTATTGCTACCGATTTCGATGGTGACACAAGCCAAATCGTATTGCCTGTTACCATCGTGGATGATAAGCCAACCATTACCGATGTTGATGCAATTACCGTTGATGAAGATGATTTAGGCACGATTGGTTCAGATCAGACTGACCCGATTTCAATCGATGGCAACTTCACCACCACACAAGGCTCTGACCGAGTAGTGAGCTATCAGCTTGACGCGTCTGCAACACCAGTTGACGGCCTTACATCACAAGGCGTGGCCGTCACACTGACGGAAACTGCAAATGGCGATGGCAGCTTTACCTACCAAGCAACAGCAGGCACTGAGTCGGTCTTTACACTGACAGTGAACACTGATGGCTCTTACAACTTCACGCTAGAAGGGCCAATTGATCATGCTGTTGATAGCGACGAGTTAACGCTCAACTTCCCAATCATCGCGACCGACTTTGATGGTGACACCACTAACGCCACTATCCCAGTGACGATCGTGGACGATAAGCCAGTTATTACTGACGTAGATGCAATCACGGTTGATGAAGATGATCTAGCGTCAATCGGTTCAGACCAAAGCAATCCAATTTCTATTGATGGTAACTTCACCACCACACAAGGTTCAGACCGAGTGGTGAGCTACCAACTCGATGGCACATCAACACCAGTTGACGGTTTAACATCGCAAGGCGTGGCTGTCACATTAACTGAAACTGCAAACGGTGATGGCAGCTTCACCTACGAAGCAACAGCGGGCTCTGAAGCGGTCTTTACGCTAACAGTGAATACTGACGGCTCTTATAACTTCACGCTAGAAGGGCCAATTGATCACGCGGTGGATAGTGACGAGCTGATACTGAACTTCCCAATTATCGCAACCGACTTTGATGGCGACACCGTCACAGAAACGATTCCAGTCACAATTGTTGATGATGTACCGACCATCACAGCGGTGGATGCGTTAAGTGTCGATGAAGATGACCTTAGCGGCGTGGGTTCAGACCCAGGCGGCGATCTGTTCGTTGAAGGTGCGTTTACCACTACTCAAGGCTCTGACCGAGTGGTGAGCTATCAACTGGATTCAACCGCTGATCCTGTTGCGGGGCTGACCTCTCAAGGTGAGGCGATTAACTTGGTGGAAACCGCGAATGGCGACGGCAGCTTTACCTATGTGGCGACCGCGGACGGCAATCCTGTCTTCACGTTAAACGTAGCAACAGATGGTACGTACGACTTTACACTGCAAGGCCCGATTGACCATGCCGCTAACAGTGACAGTCTGACGATTGATTTCCCAATTATTGCCACCGATTTTGATGGTGATACGACTTCGGCAACCATTCCAGTCACGATTACGGATGATGCGCCGATCATCGATAATGTCGTGCCTCTGGCTGTGGATGAAGACGACCTCGCATCTATCGGCTCAGACCAAACTGACGCTGAGTTTGTTGAAGGCGCGTTTACGACCACCCAAGGTTCAGACCGTGTGGTGAGCTACCAACTCAATTCAGCTTCTGACCCTGTCGCAGGTTTAACTTCTCAAGGTGAGCCAGTTACTCTGGCAGAGACTGCGAATGCCGATGGCAGCTTTACTTACGTGGCTACCGCGGATGGAAATCCTGTCTTCACCATGAACGTGAATGCAGACGGCACATACAACTTCCGTCTAGAAGGTCCGGTGGATCATGCGTTAAACAGCGATGAATTAGTTCTGAACTTCCCAATCATTGCAACAGACTTTGATGGCGATACGACGACCGCGACCATTCCAGTCACGATTACTGATGACGTTCCAACCATCGATAATGTTGTCCCACTGACGGTAGACGAAGATGATCTTGCCTCAATTGGCTCAGATCAAAACGATGATGCGTTCATGTCGGGTTCTTTCAGCACAACTGAAGGCTCGGACAGCGTTGTTAAATACCAGCTTGATGCAACAGCAGATCCAGTAGCAGGGGTAACCTCTCATGGTGAGCCTGTCGTACTTGCTGAGACAACAAATGGTGATGGCAGCTTTACTTACACTGCCACAGCAGATGGCAATGCCGTATTTGAATTGGTGGTGAAGCCAGACGGCAGCTACACCTTTACTCTGCAAGGTCCACTAGACCATGCGGTGAATAGCGATAGCCTGCAAATCGATTTCCCGATTATTGCAACAGATTTTGATGGCGATACGTCGACAGAAACACTACCTGTCACCATCGTTGATGATAAACCAACCATCACTGACGTAGACGCAATCCGCGTGGATGAAGATGACTTAGCGACGATTGGCTCCGACGGCTCAGATCCAATTTCAATCGATGGCAACTTCACTACAACGCAAGGCTCTGATGGGGTGGTGAGTTACCAATTGGATGCTTCTGCAACGCCAGTTGATGGCCTAACATCGCAAGGTGTGGCAGTGGCGCTGACGGAAACTGCAAACGGCGACGGTAGCTTCACTTATGAAGCAACTGCGGGAACCGATGCTGTCTTCACGCTGACCGTGAATACGGATGGTTCATACAACTTCACGCTGCAAGGTCCAATCGACCATGCGGTAGACAGTGATGAACTGACACTGAACTTCCCAATCATCGCAACGGATTTTGATGGTGATACCACCACAGAAACGATCCCAGTCACCATCGTGGACGATAAGCCAACTATTACCGATGTTGATGCGATTACCGTTGATGAGGATGATTTAGGTACGATTGGCTCAGACCAAACTGACCCGATTTCAATCGATGGCAACTTCACCACCACACAAGGCTCGGACCGAGTGGTGAGCTATCAGCTTGACGCGTCTGCAACACCAGTAGCTGGACTCACATCACAAGGCGTGGCAGTCACGCTGACTGAAACCGCAAACGGCGATGGCAGCTTTACCTATCAAGCAACAGCAGGCACCGAGTCGGTCTTTACACTGACAGTGAACACTGATGGCTCTTATAACTTCACGCTTGAAGGCCCAATCGATCATGCTGTTGATAGTGATGAGTTAACGCTCAACTTCCCAATCATCGCGACCGACTTTGATGGTGACACCACAAATGCCACTATCCCGGTCACCATCGTGGACGATAAGCCAGTTATTACTGACGTAGATGCCATTACGGTTGATGAAGATGACCTAGCGTCAATTGGCTCAGACCAAAGTAATCCAATTTCTATTGATGGTAACTTCACCACCACACAAGGTTCAGACCGAGTGGTGAGTTACCAACTCGATGGCACATCAACACCAGTTGACGGTTTAACCTCGCAAGGTGTAGCGGTCACGCTAGCAGAAACCGCAAATGGTGATGGTAGTTTCACTTATGAAGCGACTGCGGGTGGCAACCCTGTATTTACTTTGACTGTGAATACTGATGGCTCTTATAACTTCACGCTAGAAGGGGCAATTGATCACGCGGTTGATAGTGACGAGTTGACACTTAACTTCCCAATTATCGCAACCGACTTTGATGGCGACACCGTCACTGAAACCATTCCAGTCACAATTGTTGATGATGTACCGACCATCACAGCGGTGGATGCGTTGAGTGTCGATGAAGATGACCTTAGCGGTGTGGGTTCCGACCCTGGCGGCGATCTGTTCGTTGAAGGTGCGTTTACCACCACTCAAGGCTCTGACCGAGTGGTGAGCTATCAACTGGATTCAACCGCTGATCCTGTTGCGGGGCTGACCTCTCAAGGTGAGGCGATTATCTTGGTGGAAACCGCCAACGGTGATGGCAGCTTTACTTATGTGGCGGCCGCAGACGGCAATCCGGTATTCACGTTAAACGTAGCAACAGATGGCACTTACGATTTTACGCTGCAAGGCCCGATTGACCATGTAGCTAACAGTGACAGCCTGACGATTGATTTCCCAATTATTGCCACCGATTTTGATGGTGATACGACTTCGGCAACCATTCCAGTCACGATCACGGATGATGCACCAATTATCGATAATGTTGTGCCTCTGACTGTGGATGAAGACGACCTCGCATCTATCGGCTCAGACCAAACTGACGCTGTGTTTGTTGAAGGCGCGTTCACGACTACTCAAGGTTCAGACCGAGTGGTGAGCTACCAACTTGATTCAACGGCTGATCCTGTTTCAGGTTTAACTTCTCAAGGTGAGCCTGTTACTTTGGTAGAGACTGCGAATGTCGATGGCAGCTTCACTTACGTGGCTACCGCGGATGGCAATCCGGTCTTCACCATGAATGTGAATGCTGATGGCACATATGACTTCCGTCTGGAAGGGCCAATCGATCACGCGTTAAACAGCGATGAGCTAGTACTGAACTTCCCAATCATTGCAACAGACTTTGATGGCGATACGACGACCGCGACCATTCCAGTCACGATTACTGATGACGTTCCAACCATTAATAACGTTGTTCCACTGACAGTAGACGAAGATGATCTCGCTACAATTGGCTCAGACCAAAACGATGATGCGTTTATGTCGGGCTCTTTCACCACAACGGAAGGCTCAGACAGCGTTGTTAAATACCAGCTTGATGCAACAGCAGATCCAGTATCAGGGTTAACCTCTCATGGTGATCCTGTCGTGCTTGCTGAGACGGCAAATGGTGATGGTAGCTTTACTTACACTGCCACAGCAGATGGCAATGCCGTATTTGAATTGGTGGTGAAGCCAGATGGCAGCTACACCTTTACTCTGCAGGGCCCACTAGACCATGCGGTGAATAGCGACAGTCTGCAAATCGACTTCCCGATTATCGCAACAGACTTTGATGGCGACACCTCATCGAAGACGTTACCTGTCACCATCGTTGATGATAAACCAACCATCACTGACGTAGATGCCATCACGGTTGATGAAGATGACTTAGCGACGATTGGCTCCGACGGCTCAGATCCAATTTCCATTGATGGCAACTTCACTACAACGCAAGACTCTGATGGGGTAGTGAGTTACCAATTGGATGCTTCTGCAACGCCAGTTGATGGTCTAACATCACAAGGTGTGGCAGTGACGTTGACGGAAACCGCAAACGGCGACGGTAGCTACACCTATGAAGCCACTGCGGGAACCGATGCTGTCTTTACGCTAACAGTAAACACGGATGGCTCATACAACTTCACCCTTCAAGGTCCAATCGACCATGCGACAGACAGTGATGAACTGACACTGAACTTCCCAATCATCGCAACGGATTTTGATGGTGATACCACCACAGAAACGATCCCAGTCACCATCGTGGATGATAAGCCAACTATTACCGAAGTCGATGCGATTACCGTTGATGAAGATGACTTAAGTACGATTGGCTCAGATCAGACTGGCCCGATTTCAATCGATGGCAACTTCACCACCACACAAGGCTCGGACCGAGTGGTGAGCTATCAGCTTGACGCGTCTGCAACACCAGTGGCTGGCCTTACATCACAAGGCGTGGCCGTCACACTGACGGAAACCGCAAATGGCGATGGTAGCTTTACTTACGAGGCGACAGCGGGCTCTGAAGCGGTCTTTACGTTGACAGTGAATACCGATGGCTCTTACAACTTCACGCTTGAAGGTCCAATCGACCATGCTGTTGATAGCGATGAGTTAACGCTGAACTTCCCAATCATCGCGACAGACTTTGATGGCGATACCTCTGCTGAGACAATTCCTGTCAAGATCGTTGATGACAAACCGACACTTGGTGGCATCGAAGCAACAAGTGTGCAAACGGTTGATGAGGATGATATCCCAACAGTCGGTTCTGATGGTACACAGTCGAATAGCATTGCCGGTAACTTCATCGCGACTGATGGTTCTGATGGCATTGTGGAGTACGTCGTTTCTGACCTAACGACGCCAGTACAAGGCCTGACCTCTGGTGGTCAATCTCTGGTTGTGGTTGAAGTATCAAACGCTGGTGGCGTTTCAGTTTACGAAGCTCGTATTGATGGCACGACGACACCAGTATTCCGTGTGACCCTTGATGCTTCTGATGATAGCTACACGTTCGATTTGCTTGCTCCTCTCGATCATCCAAATGCTGATGGCCAAAATGAACTAATCATCAATTTGCCGATAAACGCGACGGACTTTGATGGAGACGTGTCGAATAACATCACCTTACCAATTACGGTTGTGGATGATGTTCCGACCATTGATGGTTTACTAGCAGGCAGCGAACAAACCGTTGATGAAGATGACCTACCAGCAGGTACAGATGCTGCAAGTGCAGAAGATACTGTTATTTCAGGTACTTTTGATGTCACCGAAGGTGCTGACCAAGTTGCTTCTATTCAGCTGAGTGACCTGACCACGCCTGTTGCGTCACTGACTTCAGATGGTGACGCTATCACCTTAGTTCTGTCTTCTAGCGCAAACGGCGTGAACGTATACCAAGGTGTCGCTGGCAATCCTGCTGAAGTGGTGTTCGAACTGACGTTGGATGCAACGAACAACACCTACGAGTTCGATTTACAGAAGCCGCTTGATCATCCAGATGGTAATCAGCAAAACGAGATTGTTATTAACCTCCCTGTGACGGCGACAGATAATGATGGTGATACTTCACCAGCCTTCACATTGCCAATTACCGTTGTGGACGATGTTCCAGTTGTTACCAATATTGAAAGTCTACGTGTCGACGAAGATGATTTACCTCTTGGCTCTGATGTCACGAAAGAGCCATTAACGGTATCAGGTGAGTTCGAAGTTACTAGCGCAGATGGTATTGATGCTTTCGAATTGGATCTAAGCTCAAATCCTGTCCCGAATCTGAAATCGGGTGGAGAAGAGGTAACAGTTTCTCAAGACGTTGGTGCTTCAACTGCTGACGCGCTTGTTTACGTAGGACAAACTCCGAGTGGAGTGACGGTCTTCACGTTGACACTTCATCAAGGTGGTAAATACGACTTTGAGTTATCTGGTCAGTTAGATCATGCGGTTAACTCTGATGAGATTTTGCTGAATCTACCTGTGAAGATCACGGATGGCGACAACGATACCATCACTGCGACCTTGCCAGTGACGATCGTAGATGACAAGCCAACCATTGATGCTATTAGCTCTGGTAGTACCTTGTCTGTGGATGAAGATGATATTCCAAGTCAAGGTTCGGACGATACGCCAGAATCCAATATCATTGGCGGCAACTTTGACGTTACGGATGGTGCCGATTCTATCGTTAGCTTCCAGTTGGATAGCTTGACGTCACCTGTATCTGGACTTACCTCAGGTGGTCAACCGCTTGAGTTGGTTGAGTTCTCAAATTCAAACGGTGTGATTGAGTACCGAGCTTATGTACAAGGTACGACGGATACCGTCTTTAAACTGACGCTAAATGGTTCAGCGGACAGCTATGAATTTGAACTGTTGGGTGCACTTGATCATCCTGCGGGTAACGATGAAAACTCGTTAGTCATCAACTTCCCAGTCAACGCGACCGATTTTGATGGCGATGTGTCCAATAATATCACCTTGCCGATCACCGTGGTGGACGATGTTCCAGCGATTGTGAAAGTGACAGACTCTAGCCAACAAACCGTTGATGAAGATGACCTTGCTGGTGGCTCTGACACGACGAGTGGCGATTCAACGGTATTAACTGGTGGATTTGAAGTCGTTGATGGGGCGGATGAGATTGCTAGCTACCAAGTTTCTGACCTTAATTCTGTTGTGTCAGGGTTAACTTCCAACGGTCAAAACATTGAACTTAACTTGGTGAGTACTGTTGGTGGCGTAACCAGTTACGAAGCGGTCATCACTGGCACATCAACTAAGATCTTCACGTTGTCTCTTGATGCGAATAACGACAGTTACCAATTTGAACTGTTGGGACCGATCGACCATGATGCTGTTCAAGGTGAAAACAACCTTGTCATTGATATCCCAATTACAGTGACAGATTTTGATGGTGATACGTCATCATCACTGAACCTTCCAATCACCATTGTTGATGACATTCCTGAAATCATATCAGCTGACGCGCTTTCATTGGACGAGGATGACTTAGTTGACGGCTCGCAGCTGACCAATAAAGACAGCCTAGAAGCAACAGGTAATTTCGATACGGTGGAAGGGGCAGATACCGTTGTCTCGTACCAACTGGATCTGACTTCAAACCCTATTCCAGGAGTCACTTCCGGTGGGTTATCGGTGACACTTGTTCAAACTGCAGTAAGCAACAACAACTACACCTATCAAGGGCAGACTCCGGATGGAAACTCAGTATTCACCGTAGAACTGAATGCTGATGGCTCTTACAAATTTACCTTGGAAGGGATATTAGATCATTCTGTACAAGGTGAGGATGAGCTAACCCTCGACCTTCCTATATTTACTACAGATGTTGATGGTGACACGGCTGGAATCACCCTGCCTGTTTCTATTACTGATGACGTTCCAACCATTTATGATGCATCAATCTCGCGCGTAGAAGGCCAGGGTGGTCAAACAGTACAACTGTTTACAGACCCGGTTGAAGGGGACCTAAATTACGGTGCTGATGGTGCAGAGATTACCTCATTTACCGCAGATAACTCAGGAATTTACTTCAAGCAAAACGGCGTAGACTCCGACACCATAGACCTAAATGGCAGTGATCAAACCGTCTTTGTCCATAAAGTCCTTGATGGCGTTGATACAGAAATTGGTCGCTTAGTCGTGCGTACGGATGGACGAGTGACTTTCCGTCCGAATGACGATATTGATCATACAGAAACAGACTCCATTGATTTCACTATTAACGTTGTCGCGACCGATGGCGACGGCGATACCAGCGACGCGGATGTCGATATTTCGGTCACGGACCGAAACGCTCAGATCGATACGTCTACGGTTCTCGCTTTTGAAGACCAAGGGCGAGGTGGTCTGGTTGCAGGTATTGATTCTGCAAACACTCAAGACAATTTATCAGCGTTGGATATCACCCCAGCGAAAGTCGACTTAGTTATTAATCTGCATGATATCGATCGAACAGAAAGTCTGGGTGATATTACGATCCGAGACGCAAGCACTCATAACGGTACTTTCTACTACAAAGACGGTAGCGGTAACTATATTGAATTAACGCCTGTGGGTAACACCGTCGTTCTTGATGCATCAAATGTAGAACAGTCCTTCAGTGGTGAGTTTGTCACCTTAGAAAACTTGTACTTTGTGCCGGACCGTCATTCATCAACGGATGCTTCAGGTATCAATCCTCGTATCCGTGTTGAAATTCTTAATAATGGCACGCCAGACCACACAATCAACGGTCGCTTGGATATCGAAGTGGATGCGGTCGCTGATATCGCGACATGGAATGCAAGCAGTATCTTCGATTATACCGTTGACGAAGATGGCAACAATGTTCAATTGGATATCGAAGCGAACACGCAAGACATCAGTAACCCAGAGGCTATTGTTTATGAGCTCGTCTTTACCGAGGGCGGAGCCAACGCGACGCTTGTCTACTCTGACGGTACCCCAATTCCAGAGGTCGGCGGTAAATACCTAGTAGATGCGAGCAGAATTGATGAGGTCGAAGTGGATCCATCGGAGCACTTCTCTGGTCAGATTAAGCTTGATGTGACGGCGATTACTACTGAGAGCACAAACCCACTCACGGGCAAAGAAACGGCGCGCTCTGAGACCGAAGAAATTGTGATTGACGTTAGCCCAGTGGCTGACCAAGCCGATTTTGTGGTGAATCGCATCAACATCTTTGAGGATAATGCGCGCACTCAAGATACCGTAGACCCTGTGGTAGACCATGATCCACTTCAGTTGAGCGAAGTCATTACGATGACGCCATCTGTTGATATCGATGGTTCGGAAGAGTTGTTTGTTCGTATTTCAAACTTCTCTGAAAATGGCGTGACATTGGTGTGGTTGGACAATGCTAGCCCAAGCCAGATCAACACGGTTACGGATGGCGGTGGTAACGTATTGTACTACGAAATCCCAGAAGCTAACTTGGCTGACGTGGAAGTGTTACCTCCTCTGCATAGCAATAATGACTTTACCTTTGATGTTGAAGGGATAGTAAAAGATAACGCGTCATTGTCGTCTGGTTCTGCTCAGAATATCCTCTCGTTGGGCACACAAACCGTGAATGTCGCAGTAAAAGGTGTCGCTGATATTCCAGATGTTGTATTGATCAATCAAAGTAACAATAGTTGGTCCATATTTGATGATGGTACGACGTCAGGCATTGAGACGACGATTCCTGAAGATGGCGTCGCATTACTGAACTTCTCTGTTGTATCAGGTGAAGTGAAGGACAAGCCTCTGGATACCTCTGAGTCCCTTACTGTCGTGCTTTCAAATATTCCAGATGGTGTTCAGCTGGTTGATTCTGACGGTGGTAGTGTTGACCTAACTTATGTTGGTACTGACATCAATGGCAAACCAATTTATGAAGCTAACATTACTGGTTTGAACTTCAATTCAGGGATCCAAATTATCCCCGAAAGTTCATCAACTGAGAACATCCACATTACTGGTAGCATCATCGTGACGGAAGATGATGGACATACTCGCATTGTCGAGCGGGAGATTCGTGTAAAAGTTGAACCTGTAATCGATGCACAAGATAACTATGTTGTGAGCTCTGAGGGCAACGAAGATACCCGTATCAATATTGATTGGGAGCCAACGTTGACTCAAAGTCCTGATGCCGACGAGTTTTACGCGGAATTGACTATTAGCGGCTTCCCTGCTGGAAGTACTGTCTACGTGGACGGTGTTGCTCAAACGGTAACAGGCGGTAGTATCACGCTGACCCCAGCGGCTAACGAGTCAGAGCAAGATTTCTCTGCACGAGTGACTCAAGATGGCTACATCCAAGTTCAACTCGAGCAAGATTCGAGTACTGATTTTAGCTTGAGTACCCAAGTGACGGTGAAAGAAATTGACGCTGAATATGTCGATGCGAGTAATCCGGGTGAAGGCATTGCTTCAGCTGTTATTAACGGTACGGTAAACGTGACTGTTAACCCAATTGTTGAAGCAGAAGATTTAACAGGGCTGGTTGCCGATCAAACTCGTCTTCTCGTTGAAGATGCCGGAGGTACAACGACCGATGTCGTGAGCTCAGATGCGCTAGGTCATATAGACTTTACTATTAATACATCCGCTGGTGGCCAAACGGGTGCCAACATCATCAAATATCAAGAATTTGATAACTCGTCCGATGAAGTTGTAACGCAACTAGTTGTGCAGTTCAGCAATACCGACCCTGAAATTCTTGATCAATTAATCATTGTTGGTGCCTCTAATGAAGGTGGTGGCCGTTGGACGATCACTGATGAAGAGAACTTCTCGATTATTGCGCCAGCGGGGTTGGACCTAACACCAAACGATGATTCTGATGATGCGGACAATGGTGGTATTTCATCGATTGGTTTGACGATTTTTGCTCAAGTCAATGACTTAGGTGAAGATGCGGTAGAGAAAGACGCGACCGTTATTCGTCAAACCGATATTACTCTAGAGTTCCCGACTGATATCGCACCACAAACGAGTGTGGCGGCTGAGATTGATTTAGACAATACCGTCCAGATTGATGCCAATGAAGACAATTTAATTGATTTTGGCTCGCAGCTTGCGTCGAAACTTACCACGATTAACAGCGATGGTGTCGAAGACGTTCTTACGGTTGTGATTGACCCTTCTGCTCCTGGGGCTCCTCCTGGTTTGGTGGTTGTGGGCACAGACGTTGACTTTGTCGATGGTAAATACGTTTTCCAAGCTGGTATTGATGCGAGTGGCAATATTACGGGCTTAGACAGTCTCACCTTACGTGTTGGTGAAGACTGGGCAGGCGACTTTGAGCTACCGGTTATCTTTGTGACTACCGATACATTGTCAGGTGATGAGAAGAGCGCACTTGAATCTATCCCGGTACAAGTATTGCCGATTGCGGACGTGCCGAGTTCTTCTGGTGATCAACCGCTTGATACTGATGTGACGCCAGATATCACATTGGATATAACTGGTACGCTCGGCCTAGATGCTGACAAGCAACCAGTGAATGACCTTAACAATGATGTCCCAACCAACGATGGTATTGGCTACGAAGATGGCTTGATTCAGCTCAACTTGAATGTCGACTTTGCTGACAACCGTAATAACTTGCAAGCGGGCAGAGAGACGCTCACCAACATTAAGCTCACGCTTGATGATACGACATTGGGCGAATTTGTCGATTCCAGTGGTAACTCATTAGGCACAAGTGTTGAGTTCAGTGCTGCTGAGATTGCGGCGGGTGCTTTGGATGAAGTGTTATTCAAGCCGAAAGAGAACTACCCAGTTGGTGGTGGACAAAATACGGTTCAAATTAACATTGAAGGAGAGATCACCGATACCGCTCTCATCAATCAAACGACGCTTGCGAATCCTGGAGATAATGTGGATGTGCGTACATTTACCGATAGCGTATCGTTTGAAATTACGCCTGTTGTGGATGATATTACGATCAGCGGCGCCGATCCTACACAGCCAATTGAGATATCGGGTGATGAAGATACGCTCATATCACTCAGTCAGTCGGGCACTGGTCTCACCATTAGCCTAAATGATAATGACGGCTCTGAAGAATTTGTATCCCTGAAGCTTACGGGCCTACCAACAGATTTTCTTGTGGATTCAAGCTCATCTGATTACACGGTCAAAAATAATGGCGGAGGTGAGTGGAGTATTCAACTTGCCAACCCAGGGCAGACATCTATTGACCTAAGTGACATTGAAATTCAACCACAGAAAAACTTCAGTGGTGAGGTGGATATCGGTATCACGGTATTTACTCAAGAGGAGCTGCTGAAAGTGCCGACTGAGCATACGGGTACTTTCAAGGTCACCATCGATCCAATTGGTGATGATGTTGATGTAAACCCAGATTCTTTGGTGTCAGGGAACGAGGGTGAGGACATTGATATCAACATCAATGCGCTGGTGGTTGATAACAAAGAATCGATTGGTGATGGTGCGAACTATCAAGAAAACGATCCAGAAACGCTACGTGTCGAGATTACAAATGTGCCAGATGGTGCAAGTATTGAGCTTGCAGACGGCACGGCGTTTGTTGACCAAGGCGGTGGTGTATTCGTCCTAGAGATTGACGCCCAAGATCTCGATAAAGTGGTGTTTAACTCGGGCGATCGCAACGATAACTCTTGGAATGGCACGCTAGGGTTTAAAGTTCAGGCTGTTGATACCGGTCTAGATGGAAGTCAAAGTCTAGGTACGCCAAAGGAATTTGATGTCAATGTCGAAGTCGAAGCGGTTAATGACCGTCCAGAGTTTGTTAACACGGTGGATGTGGAAACACCAGAGGATACGCCACTTCTGTTAGATGGTTTTAGTATTACCGATGTTGATGCCGTGTTGGATGATCCGAGTGCTGAGTACGTGCTCGATGTTACCGTCGACAATGGTCTCTTGGCGCTAAATCCAACGCTCGTGACGAACTACAACCTAACCGTGAGTGGCGATGGTACGGACTCTGTTGAGCTTAAAGGCACTGTTGCTGATCTAAACAATGCGATTGCCAACGGGCTGATTGAGTTCAATCCAGACCTGAACTTCTTTGGTGACGTTCAAGTTGACGTGACTATCGATGACCAAGGCAATGAAGGTCTCGTAATTGGTGGCGTGGATGACACACTCAACACCAACAGCAGTAGCTTTACTATTGAAGTGACAGAAGTTAACGATACGCCAGAAACGACGCCTGTCTCCCTAGCAGATATTGCTGAAGACAGTGGCGTGTTCTCTATTTCCGAAGCGGAGTTAATTGCAAACGCTACGGATATTGAAAACGACAACCTCACGGTCAGCAACGTGCAGGTAACGGATCCAAATTCTGGAAGTGTTAGCTTCAACAACGTGACGGGGGAATGGGAGTTTACGCCTGCACCTGACTATAACGGCCCTGTCGAAATCACTTACACCATTACAGATGACGGTACGACAAATGGTGCATCCGATCCTAAATCGGTTAATGGCACGGCTTCATTCAATGTAACGGAAGTGAACGATGCACCAACAACGTCTGAAGTGACACTTTCTGATGTTGCGGAAGACAGTGCGGCGGTTGAGCTTACTCAAGCTGATTTGTTGGCGAATGCCTCTGATATTGAGAACGACACATTGACTGTGAGTAACGTTCAATTGGTCGACCCAAGTAGCGGTACATTGGGTTTCAATAGCGTCTCTGGTACTTGGTCATTTACACCAGCGCCGGGTTACAACGGCACAGTCGAGCTTACGTACGACATTACCGATGACGGCACGACGAATGGCGCATCCGATCCTCAAACGACGCCGGGAACAGCAACCTTCGAAGTCACAGAGGTCAATGATTCTCCTGTCACATCAGAGGTGACGTTAACCAGTACCGAAGAGGATGGCGGGGCTGTAAGTATTACAGCAGCTGAGCTACTAAGTAACGCGAGTGACCCTGAATCAGATAACTTGACCATTAGTAATGTCGCTTTGGCGGATCCTTCGGCTGGTACGTTAACCCAAGTCAATGCGACAGAATGGACGTTTGAACCTGCTGCAGACTTCTTTGGTGACGTTAACTTCACTTACGAAATCACGGATGACGGCACCACTAACGGCGCGCCAGATCCAATCACAATTGCTGGCACAGCCGTATTGAATGTTGAAGCAACCAATGATGCTCCTGAAATTACAGCGACATCGGTGACAGATACGATCAACGAAGCGGATGGTCAGAAGATTACGGGCATTAGCGTGAGTGATATCGATTTTACTGGTGCACAAGCGAATGAGTTGATGACCGTTACCTTGAGTGTGATAGAGGGAGATGTGCGTGTTGAGCCTCCTGTAGGCAGTGGCGTTACGGTTGGAGCGGGTATAGCTGGTGAAGTTATTCTGATGGGTACCCCAGATAACATTAACGCGGTTCTTGGTGCGACTGACGCTTCAGAGGGCGTATTTGTCGATGCGGGAGATGTTGACGCCGCCTCTATCACTTTGTCGGTGAAAGTCGAAGATAATGGAGTGTACTTCGAGAACGCGGCGGGCACGGCGTTGGAAGCGAATCAAGACTTCACCATTAATGTGACGCCTGTGGCTGATGCTCCGACGTTGGGCATTGACCCTCAGTTTAACTACATTAGACAGATTGCTGCGAGCCAAACAGCAAGCGGCCAAGGTCTCGCGATCGTTGGCATCATGGCGGCCTTGACCGACATTGATGAAGTGCTTTCCTTGGAACTCACTGGTGTGCCAGCTAGCGCAGAAGTAACGAGTGGTGTGTCTCCATCAAACATCAACTTTGATGGCACAACGTGGACGGTTCCTAGCGATGAGATAGACACGCTGCAAATCATTGCAACGGATACCAATAACGGTATTGATATCGGTTCTTACGATATTTCTGTTACGGCGATATCTACAGAATCTAATGGTGATGAAGCCCAGTCTGCGCCTGTCCAAATTAGCTTGGATGTCAGCGACGACAGTGACGATATTGATCAGTCAAGTGCGACCGATGACAGCTATCTTGTTGGTGGAGATACCGGCATTAACTTGACTGGCGGTGTGGGCGATGACCTTATCGTCGGTGGAGACGGCGATGATGTGCTTATTGGCGGCTTGGGGTCGGACATCTTAACGGGTGGAGACGGCAGTGATATCTTCAAGTGGACAGTTGATTCAGTGGATGAAGGGGCAGTTGATACTATTACAGATTTTACTGTGAACGAAGACAGTATTGATTTGCGAGAGGTTATCTCTGATCTAAACAACCCGATGATCGATATGGATGATCTGCTTGGCCAAATCACAGCCGATTATGATGCGTCGAC
Organism: Vibrio sp. D173a; assembly: GCF_030248475.1. Lineage (NCBI taxonomy): Bacteria > Pseudomonadati > Pseudomonadota > Gammaproteobacteria > Vibrionales > Vibrionaceae > Vibrio > Vibrio sp. D173a. The sequence continues at coordinate 17,503 of NZ_JAHGAH010000035.1, read as the reverse complement.
AGAAGCTGTGTCCTTAAGCATCACCACGGACGCAAATGTAAGCCAGACGATCGTCGTCGAACATCTGGGCGATTCGATAGACTTCAATGGGCTAACGTCGAATGAAATCGTTGAATCATTGCTGAACAATAATGTTCTAAGTAATGGCTAACGAGAAGCAACAGAGTCGTTAGCTCAAAGAAGGGCAACTAACTCGAAAGCAAAAGCGCGATAGCTCATGGAGTTATCGCGCTTTTTAGTATTCAGTCCTTTTACTATGTATGCAGTCGAGCACACTCTAGCGATACGCTTGATAGCTCAGCGGCACATCTACTAGCAATGATGGTTTAAAATCAACGGAAGAGGGGAGAAACTGGCCGAATGAAGCTAAGAAATGGATAAACTTGGACAAATGACGAGACGTGAAGAAATGACTAAACGTGGATATCGAGCAGGCTGCCAATCACTTCGTTGTTCTTATCTACAACAGAGGCGCCGATACGGTTGTAGCTTGCCGCTTGAGTTAGGTTGACGAGAGGCTCGATTGGATTGGCTGGTAATTCAGAGGCAACCTTATTAAACGCTAGCTCGTTGTCTTTGACGAGATCCACTTTATTGAAGGTCAAATCGTTTTCTTTAACAAAGTCTTGTTGGATTTCATGCGCAGCACCTTCAGCCATCTTCTGCGACAGCTGAATCATATTATATCCGGACTGAATTCCCGATACTGGCATGTTAATCCTCTCACTTGTTATGCTTTTGTTAGCATAGGAAGTGTTGTTATTTCGTGCAAGTGCTTTTACTCAATGTTTGATTAAGCAAACAGTTTTGACAGCATCTCGCGTTCTTCACTTGATAGTAAAGGGCTTTCTTTTTTATGAAGAGAATAGTTAATGTCACCTTGTAGTGATTTCAGCTGAGCAGCAGTCAACTCATTAATCTTCTTTCGTAACTCATTAAATTATTGAGTAGTCATCTCGACCTCCTCGCGTTTCTTGGGCTTCTCCTTCATTAACCCACCTCAGCGACCTTCATGGTCACAATCAAACAGTGTTCTAATATGGTTAGAATAGGTTTTGGATAGTGATTTTTGTCCGAGAAATGTCAGGTGGTATCAAGTGACGTGTAAGAATATTCTTATGAATAAGTCCCGTAATCATAAAGGGGTAGAATCATAGTCTACCCCTTTAATATGCGAAGCCGGTTCAATAGTCTTAGTGAGACTACAGGCTGAGTTAGTTCACGCGAACGGCAAACTTAGAGGCGAGCGAATGTAACTCCGGCAGCATGCGATAAATAAGATGCAATTGCTGAAGTACCATTCGAGCTGAATGATCGTCCTCGTCGCGCCATTCATTCAAGCGCTGCTCCAAGTTCGTATCGTTAATTGAGGATAAATCGCATTCTTCACAATGTTGATGCAATTGTTGGTGAAGCACATCTAAATGCTGGTGGATACAACGGTGTGCATCAAGCACCAATTGATGAATGGCCTCATCTTCTATTCTTGTGCGGTGTGCGCCAAGAGCAGAGATGTAGCTGAGCATGGCATGGTTAAGCGTTAAGAAGCGAAAACTCTCATCCACGGCGGTTCGATACTTACCAGGCTCTGCCAGCATCGTACTGATCGCGGAAGAAAGGTTTGCATCGTTATTGTGTGCTTGCCGACGGGCGATTCGGTAACTTAAGTTATCTTTCTTGCCAATTCGATACTGGCCAATGATTTGACCCAGATACTGTTTGTTTGCATCTATCGCATCTGACATGACCTTGTGTAAACGTTTTGACTGCCAATCGGGTAGAATGGCCATGACCGCGCCAACGGCCAACATACAGCCAATCAGTGTATCTGCAAGGCGAGGAAGTACTACCGCATAACCTTCGCCCAGTTGGTTGAACAGGAAAAGCACTAATAAAGTGATAAAACCCGTCGCATAGCCGTAGTTGTTGATTCGGAAAGCAAAGAACATCACCCCAGAAACGACAATAAACACCAGTTGGCTTTCTTGTGAAGGGAAGAAAGTAAGAAGTGGTACACCAATCAGTAAGCCCGCCAATGTACCTATTACACGCGCTGTGAGTTTTTGTCTTGTCGCACTGTAGTTTGGTTGGCAAACAAATAACGTGGTAAGCAGAATCCAGTAGCCACGATCAATATCAAACGCTTGAATAATTCCGTAGCCCGCCGTTAGTGCAATCGACATACGTAATGCATGACGGAACAGCATGGAATCTTTGTGTAAGTTCGCTGAGATACGTTGCCACATCGCTTTAAGCGTATGTGGGTTCGTATCATCTAGCACATCTTCTTCCAAGCGCTCTGCATCTGGGTTGTTAATGTTACTAAGCTGTTTCTCTACGGTCGCAAGGTTATTGAACAAGTAGGTCAACTGACTCAGAAGACGCTTCCAGTGTGCTTGTTCTTGCTCTTCCAGATAACCCAATGAGTTCTGTAATTCGGCTAACGCCAAAATCGACTGGTCAGTGTGGGTGTATTCGTTCCCTAATCGAATCGCATGAGCAATATCGCGACAAGCCTGAGCTTGGGACTCAAGTAAGTACTTAAAGCGGAATAAAACGTCTGAGCGCTCGAATTCGGTGGCCAAATCTTGGTAACGATAGTGGCTTGAGCTAACTCGTTCGTGGATATCCTGTGCGATAAAGTAGATATTCAAAAATCGGTCACTTGGGCCATCAATGTGCCCACGCTTAGAGCGGCTTAATAGCGTTGCTTTACAAGCGTCGAGAGCGTTCACTGTAGCCGCATTTAACTTTGCTGCCTCGATACGCATTGGCTGAGGCGTTAAGTTTGTTACTGGGTGAAATAGCTTCGCCTTCGCGTCGAGATAATTGGCGATTTGGAGGAATACAGTTGCAAGACTTTGCTGAACAGGTTGAAGTGGCCAGAACATCTGCCAAATCATCGACATGAAATAGTACCAAGCCGCACCAGTGAGAAGCAGCAGCGGTTGAAACCAAATGTTGGTACTTTCATGGGCGCCGAGCATGGTATAGATGGCTATCAGTAAAGATCCAAACGCGATGCTGGCGTATTTCGGGCCGATAGCACCCAGCATGATAAAGCCAAAGGTTGAGACAAACAGCCCGACCGCAAAAGCCCATGGCGTATCAAAGAGAATCTCAATCGAGAGAGCGGCGACGGCGAAACAGATAAAGTTAAGAATCAGTGCTTTGACCCTTCCCGTGAAGCTGTCGTCACTCTCTGCCAATGCTGCCGCGATAACACCTAAGATGAGGGGCGTGATCAATGAGTTTTGTTGAAAGTACCATGCAGGAATCACGACGCCTAATAAGGTAATAAGGATCAGGATACTGTAGTTGATGGTTTTGTTTGCCCAATAGAGGCGAAATTTTAAAGCAGCTTGCACAATGCGCCTTTCGTTGCCGGTGGAAAACGAGAGAATTTTAACAAACTCACTATAGCGCGTTTATGACCTAATTTAATAAAAATTGTCATTTGCTCAGGAAATCAACAGAATTGTCATTGACTTAACGTATCGATAGCGAGCGATAGGGATAATCGTTGTTCACAAATTCAACAGTAATGTGATTTTTAATTAAGAATACCGACAGAAGGCCATTTGTGCCTCATCCATCGCTACAATTTAAGCGTCTAAAATGATATAAAACTGGAACTTCTATATTAAAAGGCGCACCTTTCATGCAGCTTACTGCCTCTAATAAAGCACAGTTTTTTATTCAAAATGAGTATTACCAAGTCGAAATAAAAGAGAACAGTGTTTTATTAAGTTCAGTGGGTAGTGAAGAACACATCCCATTTACTATTTGGAATGGCAAAGTGAGCGTTAAACGCGGTCTACTTTGGAGCTCTCTTCAGTTCTTTGCTCATGAGCAAGACGGCAAGCAACAGAGTTGGCTCGTTCAAGGTTTGCCTTGGCCGCATTGTCGTAAGTTTGCGGTTGAAGCGGTACGTCAATTTCAAGATTGGCACAATACCCAGTGCCGCAAACTAGCGGAATACCTTCCTAAGTGGGAAGATGAGTTGTATCAACTTAAGCACCTTCCGGCTTATCTATCGCATTCAAAAGTTCAAACCTGGGTCGACCAACTCAACAGTGAATTAGTTGAAATCAAAACTAGCTTGGTGGAAGCGAAAATGCGCATGCCCAAGCGAATGGCTGAGATTGAACCGTGGCTTTCAGAGACTTCTCAAACGCTGAGCGAGCGAAATCACGAGTGGCTTGAGAATGAACGCCCAAATTGGGAAGTGCTATTTAGCCGGATTGAATCTTCACCATTGAATCTCTCGCAGCAGCATGCCGTGCTTCTCAATGATGATCACAACCTTGTTTTAGCGGGGGCAGGTTCCGGTAAGACAAGCGTATTGACGGCGCGTGTGGCGTATTTACTGCAAAGTCACCAAGCACAAGCGGAAGAGCTTTTGATGCTGGCCTTTGGTCGTGACGCTGCGAAAGAGATGAAAGAACGCTTGGTCGATAAAGTGGGCTTGGCGGAAGAAGGCGTTCGCGTGAATACTTTTCACCAACTTGGTCTGCGCATTTTAAACCAAGTGGAACCTCAGCCGGTCGAAATCAGCCCACTTGCTTTAGATGACAATCAACGTACAGCATGGTGCATCGATTGGCTCAAGAAGCACTGGATGACACCGACTAACTTTAAGCGCTGGCAAAAGCACTTAGATAAGTGGCCGATTGCGTACTTGAAAGGTGATGATGAGCTAGGTAGTCACTCCGAAAACCCGAAATTGATCGCTTGGCTAGACAATCAACTGTCACAGTTAGCTGCGGTTGGCCTGACTAAAAAGCAAGTGCAAGAAAAGCTGGTGAATCACCAAGACTATACGCGCTTGAACAGTGAGCTTGCACTGTGTTGGCCGTGCTTTAGTGCGTGGCAAAAGATGCTGAAAGAGACCAATCAGGTGGATTTCCCAACGATGATCAGTCGAGCGACGGATTACGTCAAGAAAGGGAAATACATTTCGCCTTGGCGCTTTATTATGGTGGATGAATACCAAGACATCTCTCCTGACCGTTTAGCGCTTATTGAAGCGCTATGTGAGTCAACAGAGAAGCAAGCGGGAGCAACCTTGTTTGCGGTAGGCGATGATTGGCAGGCAATTTATCAGTTTGCAGGGGCCGATGTGGATCTTACAACGGGCTTCCAAGATCGATTCACACACTCAACCGTGCATCACTTAGACACCACGTACCGCTTCAACAACCAAATCGGTGATGTGGCAAATACCTTCGTCCAAGAGAACCCATCTCAGTTGCCAAAGACTCTAAACAGTCATAAGCAACGTAAGCAGAAGAGCGTGCATACTGCACCAAGCAACCAAGTTGAGAAGATTCTTGATCAGCTCAACCAACAGGCGAAGAAAACCAAATCAGTATTGCTACTGGGTCGTAACCATTACCACAAGCCTGATTTATATGATGACTGGTTGAAGCGATTCCCTAAACTTGAGATTCGCTTTATGACCTGCCACGCGAGTAAGGGTAGGGAAGCAGACTTTGTAATCATCCTATCGGTGGATGAAGGCCAGTTCCCAGCGAAGAAGAAGCAAGCGCATATCGATGGCGCGTTGAGTGAATCAAAAGACAAATATCCGTATGCCGAAGAGCGTCGTTTGTTCTATGTCGCTTTAACGCGTGCTAAAGAGAAAGTTTGGATTACCCATACCGGTGCAGGTTCTGCGTTTGTGCAAGAGTTGGTAAACGGCGATTATCCAATCGTAACTTCAAGATAAAATCTACCCGTGACTTAATTACAACAAAGGCGATACTCAGTATCGCCTTTGCTTTATTTGTGACTGACAGAGCTGCTAATTGAAATTAAGTGCGTTCTGCTAGGTATGCATCGTAGTCTGGTACTTCAATATCCACTTCTTGGTCGATCAGTGGAGAATTGAACAGGAACTTAGCGGTTGCACGGTTTGTCGCTACAGGGATGTTCCAAACACTCGCAATACGGAGTAGGGCTTTCACATCTGGATCATGTGGAACAGCGTTAAGTGGATCCCAGAAGAAGACCAGTACGTCGATATTGCCTTCAGAAATTAACGCGCCAAGTTGTTGGTCGCCACCCATTGGACCGCTGATCATGCTTTTGATAGCAAGGCCAGTTTCTTTGCTTAGCATATGGCCCGTAGTGCCTGTTGCGTACAAGAAGTGGCTTTGTAGCTTTTCTTTATTCTCTTTTACCCAACGAAGCAGTTCTGGTTTGCAGTTATCGTGGGCAACCAATGCCACATGCTTGTGTGCTGGCATGGTACGAGTTGTTGTTTGCATTAAGTTATTTCCATCTTTAATGATCTTAAATTCACTACCATCAAATAGAACACATTTTTTGCCAATCAATCAACAGCCTTAACGCTGAAAGTCGGCCTATATTCTGACGGAGATAACGATTCTTCAATTGTGTCGTCATGAAGCGTCTTTGGTGTCAACGGTTTGATCACTGGGGATGCGTGTTCTTCATACGGTTCATGGCGCAAATAGTGCGTTGCTTGCATCACAGAAAGGCCTCCTTGCTCAACCATTTTGTCGGTTGGAGCGAACAGCACTTTATGACGAAGTAGGCCGCGATAAACACCGTGGCTGAGGTATACAGAAACCAGACCAATGTCTTTGGCCTTACCCGCACTGCGTAGTTCACTGATGGCGGCCTCGATAGCAACGGCACTACCAACGATATAGTCGATGTTGCCCATATCTATCACGCGCTGAACAAGGTTACGCTGTAACTCCTTGTCGTTGTCGGCCCAGTAAGAGTCAACGATGTTAATATCGCTGTTTTTGATGGCTTCATAAAACCCTGTCGTTACAGGTTTTGTTCCGCCACGAGTTCTTGGGCCAAGCAGTAGAGCAATATTGGTTTTACCTGAGCCCTTAGGGTGCTTTTCTGCTAAGTATTTGCCAGCTTCGTAGCCCATCCAGTACCAATCAACACCAACTACACCTTTCAGCAGTTTGGTTTGTTCTTCATCGAGTTCAAGCTGGTTAACGGTGGCAAAAACTGGAGTATTGCCAACCCAGTTTTTAAGGTTGTGCTCGTAGGCGTGCGGATCGACCGTCCCGAGAATGATTGCATCGGCGCCCCATTGGGTACACAAAGCAAGCTGCTGCTCTTGACGGGTTTTGTTCGGATATCCCCCAGCTTCGAGAACGCGCAGGTCAACACCGAGTTTTTCCGCTTCGGAAACCATTCCATAGTTTACTGATAGCCAGTATGAATCCTTTAAATGAGGGTAAATGGCACAGATTTTTTCTGCAGCAAAGCTTGGCACTGAAGCGAAAAGTGACAATGCGAGTGTAGAATGTGCGAAAATTGTGCGATATGGACGCTGATTTATAACCATGAAATGAAGTTCGTTGGCATAGATTAAGTAAACACTGCAAAATATAACGTAATATGTCGCCGAACACGAATATTAAGGTCAGGAAAATATGTTGCTAGCTACCGCAAGCATCGGTCGTAAACTGTTGTTGTCCTTCATTGCTATGGCAATGTTGGTGATGTTATCAGCGTTAATCGGTGTATCAGGGTTCTCTCTGGTGGCAAAAACGGAAAGGAACGTCGTGGACTCTGCCATACCGGCAATGATAGAAGCTCGACAAGTATCAGAGCTCAGTACCCGTATTATTTCATCGGTGCAAATGTTGTCGAATGCGCAAAATGAACAAGAGCGTAAAGAGGCGGGACGCGTCCTGTTCGATCAACTTGAGTCATTGCTGACGCACATTAAAGAGTTGGGCGGAGAATCTTTTGATGCTCAGCTTCTTGAAGCGCTAGAAAATAACGTCCAGAACGTGATTAACAACCTAGCGGAGCTCGGCGTCACAGTAGAACGTAAATTGTGGCTAACCAAAGAGATCGACACTCGCGTTGAGGAAATGCGTTTGTTGAGCGAAGAGTTAGAACAGTTAACACGTACGCAAGTACAAAACACCAGTACGATTACGGTTGCTAACGTTACCCATATTTATGACCTGTTGGAATCCAACAAGAAAGCCCAAGTGTATCAAGCACTGGATGCGTTAGTTGAAGTCGACTTAGACCTTACGGAGCGACTGCATGAACTGCATTTGTTGGCGTTCAAAATGCTCAACCAGATTGAAGAAGCCCGCACACTCACCAACGTCGACCGTATTCAACAAATCCAAACGGCGTTTGAAGATAACCTCAAGATCATGAAGCGTCGTGTGCTTGCGGTAGAAGACCCAACTCGCTCAGAACAAATGAGTCAGTTGCTCACTGATCTTGGTAAACGCCAAGTCGTGTTCACCATCTTGCTTCAACAGTATGAGAACAATGAACAGTCGCAGGAGTTGATGCAAAAAACGCTTGAGCTTTTCTCTGAGTTGAATGGTACGGTGAATAAGCTGGTGGATGACTCTAACCAGACCACGCGCGTTGCTGTTGACCAACTGACCAGCACCTTGAAGTTCGCGCAGTGGTCCCTGACGGTGATTTCTATCATTGGCCTTATCATCGTCGTAATCATTCTTTGGCGCGTTGTTTATGTCTCCGTAGTGAAGCGTTTAGCAGAGTACTCATCTGCGCTACTGTCTGTTGCTCAAGGTAACCTTGCGGTTGAGTTAGAAGTAAAAGGCAAAGATGAGCTGGCACATATGGGGCAAGCGATCATCACGGCACGTAACACGGCACAAGCACTAAAAGTTGTCGCCGAGGGCGAGGCGAAAGCCAAACGTGAGCTGGAAGAGCATAAGGAGCACTTGGAAGAGTTGGTTGAGCAGCGCACATCCCAGTTGAAACAAGCAAACCGTCGTTTGAATGAAGAGGTGTTAAACCACGCCAAAGCGCGCAAACAAGCGGAACAAGCGAGCCGGGCGAAATCTGCTTTCCTTGCGACGATGAGTCACGAAATTCGGACGCCAATGAATGGGGTGTTGGGAACTGCCCGTCTACTGATTGACTCGGGTTTGAATCCAATGCAAAAACGCTACGCGGAAATCATCAACCGCAGTGGTAAAACCTTGTTAGCCATTTTGAATGACGTATTGGATTACTCGAAAATCGAAGCCGGATACTTGGAGATCCGCAGCTTAGGTTTCGACTTGCATCAGATGGTTGAAGATACCTTCCAATTGATGAACGGAAAGGCACAAGAGAAGAAGCTATTGTTCTCTTACCATATTGAAAGTGACGTCGGCCGTTACTGGAAAGGAGACGTTACGCGCATCAACCAAGTGTTAAGCAATTTGGTTGGTAACGCGATTAAATTCACTGAAGAAGGTGAGATTGATATCTACGTTAGCCTTAACCCAGAAGATGAGTCGCAAGTTCTGTTTGAAGTGTCTGACACAGGTATTGGCATTGCCAAGAAAGATCAGAAAACGCTGTTTGATGCCTTTACCCAAGCGGAAGGTGGGATGAACCAAACTGGTGGCACTGGTTTAGGTTTGGCAATCAGCCGTCGCATCATTCAAGCCATGGGTGGTTGTTTGGATGTGGATTCGGAAGAAGGCCACGGTAGCCGCTTCTGGTTCTCTATTCCCCTAGAAGAAAGCGAGCCAGTAGAAACCGTAACGATTGTAAATGCTCGTTGTAAAGTTCGTGCAAAAGTCCTACTTGTAGAAGATAACCCTGTTAACCGCGTGGTGGCGGAAGGCTTCTTAGAGAGCATGGGGCATGAAGTTACGATGGCAGAAAATGGCCTAGAAGCGGAGCAGATCATTGACAAGCATGATTTCGACATCGCTTTGGTTGATATCAACTTGCCAGATTGTAACGGTGCTGATTTAATCCACCGCCTCAAACGCATAGAGCGTAATAAGCCAGCCGACAAGGCATTGGCTCCAACGCCAATGGTCGCGGTTTCTGCTCATGTATTTGCTGAAGAAGTGGAAAGCTACTTAGCCGCAGGCTTTGACGGTTATTTACCGAAGCCAATGGAAAAAGAAGCGCTTGCGGCGCTCATTCAAGACATATTGGATGGCAAGCAGCTCTTACTACCTCAAGAGTGCGTTCTTCAAGATGAGACAACGACAACAACGAATAACAATGAAATGCTAGTCACAACAGACCCAATAGCAGAGGAGCCAGCGATGGTAATCATCAACCCGAATGTGATTCAATCAGACATGAAGTTTTTGGGCAGAGAGAAAATGCTGCACATCATCGATTTGTTCCGACAAACCAGTGCTGATGTATTAAGCCAAATGGAAGCTTCGGCGGAAAATGGTGAGAGCCGAGCGGTAAAAGATCTAGCCCACAAACTGAAAGGCAGTGCAGGTAGTTTAGGTTTAACGGCTTTGATGAAAACATGTCAGAGCATTGAGGTTGCAGCGGAGTCGCTGGAGGCATACACAGAGCATCACAACGCGTTAAAAACACAAGTGAGTGAGTCAGTGATTGCTTTGGATAATTTGATGACGCAATAAGCCCTTCACAGGCTTACTGCTTGAACCATAAACAAAAACCTCCGGTTCGCGCCGGAGGTTTTTTTCTATTTGGTCATGTCGTCTTCCCACTCAAACCGAGTGTCTAGGGCATAAGGATCATCTTCAAATGGATGTTCAACTCTGCCACGCAAGTATTCGAGTTGGTGCTCTAACATGTTGACCGTGTCGTAATCCCCCTCTGAGCAAGCAACGTAGATCTGTTGCTCGAGAGCGGCAATGTTGTCTCGGATACCCATGAGAACCCCCTTAAATCATCAACGATTCTCAAAACGATTATAGTCAAGTAAACCAGATTCTATTGGTTGTTTTGTACGATACCAAGCGTGGATTCGATCGCTAAATGGCCAGAACTTTTCTGAGCTTCGGCGAATCGCAAAATTATCCAGTAACTTAACGTAATCACTCTCTGATTTTAGGGTGCTAAATTGATCGACAAATTCTTTTACTTGATCTTCTTCGATCGAGAAAAATGCCGCCGGATAGCTACCAACGACTCCTCGAACGATGGTCATATCATCGTTGGCAAAGTCACGGTTGCTCTCTTCATTAAATAGGCTCGAAATGTTGATGTGTGCATTATTGTGAAGAAGGGTAAACAGCTCATCTTTCCCAGATTCACTGCGAACCATCAGCATGGTGATTTGCGGAACGGTTTTTAATCCTTCTCCACGAACTTGGTTGATACTCGCCAATTGCTGTTCGCTTTCTACTGTCAGCGCCGTATCGATGATGTCGTAGCGTGGCAGCAGGATAGGTGAAACTTGCTTACGTAGAATATCCAATAGCTCTGACTTAGGATCGTCAGTATGGTAGACGACGCTAGTTGGCTGACTAAATGGAGCGACATTGCGTTGCAAGAAGTCACTTAACTGGCCGGGCTGATCTTGGTACCAGCTTGAATGTTCTTGGTGACGCATATCTGCAGGAAGTAGGGCGATGAAGTTACTTTCCCCTTCTAGGCGTAAGAAGTCCATGAACATGCGAGTGTTCAGCTGGTGACCGAAGTTACCGTAAACATCGAAACCAGCAACAAGCAGGTAGTGAATGCGCTCTAGGAGGGCATAGTCCAATACCCAAGCGGTTTTAGGTTGCTCACCAACTAAGCCTTGTACCACCGATGCACTGTCAAAGTGTCGGAATACGGTAAGCGCAGCATTGGGGTTGGTGCCGTTGCCATCCCAAATTACGTCCGTAGAAAGGTGTTCACCGTTCTTAAACCATTTGTTGATGAAGTCAGATTTTGCTTCTAGGTAACGCGCTTGTTGGCGTGAGTATTTCACCCAGTTAGTCACGGGTACGGTATTACTCTCAAGCTCTCCCGGTAGCTTTAAATTGTCTGCTTGGGAGCGATAAAACTCGTTCACTTCAGGGATGTCGGCTTTGTCTGGGTCTAGGAAGAATACCCAAAAGCGGTCATTAATCACGTTTAACGCCAACTGTCCTCGACATACCGGACCTTTGATGTAAGCCATGATAGTGTTCTGAGCGTTGTCCAACATAAATTTGAAGCGAGACTTCACCGGCAAATCAATGAAAGCCGTCATTGGGTTTGCCGCAATTTCAGGTTCATAGCTCGGTAGTTGTGCTACCTCATAATCCGCATCGATGAACCATTTTTTCCAATTCTCGATACGCTGTTCATTGAGCGCAAATGGCATGTGCGTTTTATCGACGATAGTGTCTTGCTCTGGAATGATGCGGTAGTAGACACGCTCGACCTTCGGATCATCATATGGGCGACGAGTCGTAATACGTTTTACTGGCTGACCCGGCGGTGTAGCAGAGCGAACTAAGGTAAAGAAACGCGGCTGTTCGCCATCCAACTCAGAGAAGAATAGGTGAGATAAGAAAAGGTGTTCGTAAATGTAGCGAGCGGCAAGTTGATTTTTACGAGAGCTTTTGTTCAGTAATGCTTCGTACTTATCTATCTCTGTTTGTTGTTGCTCTGTCAGTGGTACATGCGCATTCATGATGGCGCCATTTTCCAACCACTGCATCAGGATTTTATATTCCGCCGCCGTTAAGTTAGGCATACCAGAAGGCATTCCCCATGTCGGGTTATCGCGCTCGTATTGATCATACTCTTCAATCGTTGGGCACGTTTGTTCGCGATCGATGGAGAAATCAAAACCTTCTAATTGAACTTGGTCTGGTAATGGATGGCGTTCTTTTTGTTGCAGCATACGTGCAATCAAACCTGCGTCCATATTAGCTGCCATGCTCTGCTCACGCTCGTTGAGCACAGGATGAAAGCCAGCATCACGCCACTCTTGAGTGGTTTGCGCATCTTCAAATAAGCGAGTTGGGGCAGCAGCGGTTAAGCGTGTACCTTCGTAAACCAAGGCCTTGCTAGCGCCGCGGTCTATGCCTTCTACGGAAGAGAGTTTTAACTGACAAGGGGCGTCGTAGCAGGCATGACAGACCACACAGCGGTTATCTACGATGGGTTTAACATCATGTTGAAAGAAATCGGCTTGCGGTGTGTCGATGGTTGCCGTTCGCTCACGTACTTGTTGTGAACCGAACAGTTGGTCGTAGTTCAGCCCTGCGTAAGTTGCACAGCCCGCGAATAAAGTGGCGATGCAGAGTATAAAAATCAAACGTAAATTCATTGAGTTATTTTGAGTAAATTGAATTTGCGTTAATTAAAGCAAAATAAGCCGCTAAATACCAAAAATCGGAGCAATTCGCTCCGACTTTTGAGTTGGCATTGTTCGATAAAAAGCGGCTTTGTCAACCAATACTAGAACGCGTAAGTGACGTTAAAGCGGAAGTCTCGCCCAGGGCTTGCATAACCTTGAGCGACAGGACTGCCGATGTATGCCATGTACGATGCGTGGTCAAAGTAGTATTTGTCGAATACATTCTTAACAGACAGCGTCAGAGATAACTCTTCGTCTGCAATAGGCATCCAATATGCGTAAACATCATGCACGCCATAGCGCGGCTTTTCTGGGTGAACGGTTGGATCCGCTACATCAGTTAAGCGCTCAACAAATCGAGCATTCCAGCCAAACTCTAGTGACTCCATTGGTTGGTAAATGAGGTCAAGAACCCAAGTGTCGCCGATAGATGTGCCCAGCGTTGAGTCTTCATCTGATAGTGGAGTTCCGTTAAGTTCTGGACGAGATTGGTTGTAGCTCAAGCGAGCAGAGACATCAGCAGTTGCATAACCTAAGTAAGCGGTAATACCTTGGTTATCTAGGTCACCAACGTTGGTATAAACGGCGCCTTGGTTTGTTACCACGTCTTTGATTGTACTATCAAAGAATGTGATGCCAGCGAAGAAATCATCGTATTGGTAATTTGCCCCTAGCTCTAAGTTACGTGCTTCTTCAGGCTTACGATTTGGGTCGTTTTCGCGGTAGTCGATAACAAACAGTTCTTTGATTTGTTGGCCACGAAACGCTTCTGCATAACTAGCAAATAGGTTCAAACCTTCCAACGCATTGTAATTAATACCCACGTTAGGGCTAAAGCCGCTCGAATCGAAGTCTTGCTCCATGTTATCAGTAAGCTCATACCAGTCATAACGAGCACCAGCGGTAAGAATGATGGTTTCTGTTAGCATCCAATCATCTTGAACAAACAAGCCGTAAACGGTGCCTTTCTCCTCATCGTTCTTTTTACCATCGTAGTTGGTTTCAAACTCAGATTTGTCTTTCTTGTAATCCAAACCGTAAACCAAGGTATGGCCTGTTAATTTGCTCGTATTGAAGATCTTTACGCCGGACGTTTGAATTGAGCCATCACTGGTGCCCCAGCGAGGGTGATCTTTATGAGCTAAGCGGCTATCGGTGTAGTAGAAAGTGGTGTCGAGATTGAAAAGGTCGCTTGCGTTGTATTTGTGGTTAAGCGTAAAAGTAGAACGATCGGTTTCTTGATCGAGAGGTGCATTTTTAAAGCTTGGTTGGAAGTGGGGGCGATTTAAGCGACGGCCATCGTCATTACGATAATCGTAGCTTACCGAGAGGTAGTGTTCGTCGTTGAGTTGACCGGATAGCTTAAGGAGCGCAACTTGCTGTTCTAACGCAGTGTACGGCTGCTCCTGGCCTTTGCCGTCTTCGATGTTATCCCCGTCGACGTAACCAAATGATGCAAGTAGGCCAAGCTGATCGGCGACTTCTCCATACAAACTTGCCGAAACTTTGTAACCTTCATTATTGGTGTAGTAACCGCCTTTGAGCATAGCGCCGTAGGTTTCACCTGCAGTAAGGAGGTCATGTGCGTCTTTAGTGGTGAACTTTATAGCGCCACCCAATGCTCCTGGGCCATCTGTTGCTCGTCCTGATCCCGCGCTAACATCAACTTGCTTGAGCAGTTCAGGCTCGATAGATAATCGACCTTGGTGATGGAATAGGTTACCGGATTGTTCCGCACCGTCGATAGACACATTCAGCATGGTATCTTCCAGACCGCGGACATAGATCTTTTGAGAAACGCCAGAAGAGCCACCAACACTAGTTTCTGCATCTTTACGGAAAATGTCATTCAGATCTTGTGCCTGTGATTTGGCGAGCTGATCGGAGTCAATCGTAATATCGATTCCTTCCGGAGTGTGGCCTAGCACCTCCATCACTTCCATGTCATCGTTGGCGTAAGTCACTTGGGAAGCGACGAAAAGGGCGATGGTAAGTGGGCTTAACTTAAATACGGTTGAAGCGGACACCGTAACCTCCATTGTTAATGAGAATTATTATCGAGTGAGATTTTGGTGATTCTTCCACTCTGAGTAAACGACTTTTACAACTGTTACAATCCTTGTAGTCAGCAGACGTTAAACTCGCTTAGGCAAGGTAATATCCATAGTTAAACCTTGCACATGTGCGTTGTAGGCAACGATCTTGCCGCCAACCGCTTCAATGTGTCGTTTCGCCAATGCTAATCCAACACCAAAGCCTTTTCGGGATACGACTTGATTGTTTGCCTTGAAGAAAGGTTTGAATATCTGTTGGTATAAACTCGGGTCTATACCTGGGCCAGAATCAATGATGAGGATTTGATAATGTTCGAGGCGGTTTAGTATTCGAACTTCGAGCATCTCATCGGGTTGGGTGTATCGTAGGCCATTACGAATGACGTTTTCCAATGCTTGACTGAGAGCCATTTGATTGGAGTGTTGGATGGGTAATGGTTCGTCTTGATGTAGTGATATCTGTCTATCTGAGTACTCGAATCGGGCATCTTCGACGATGATTTCAACCAGTTCAGCTAAGTCAAATTCCTCTGTCCTAAGATTTGGTTGCTCGTTTTCAATCCATGCTAGTGTGAGTGTGTCTTCTGCGGTCGTGCGCATTTTGTGGGTATCGCTTTTGATTCGCTCCAACATTTGTTCACGTTCGATATTCTTATCTACACAATCAATGGCCATCTCAATTCGAGCGAGTGGAGTGCGTATCTCGTGGGACATATCGGCAATAAGGTTACGATGGTGGCGAATCACATCCGATGTGCGCTCTGCCATATAATCGAAGGTGCGCGCGACTTGACTGATTTCATCATTGCCCAACTTCATAGTCTGACCAATTCGCGCTGAGTAATCGCCTTGACTGAAAGCTTGGCTTGCGCGATGGAATTGCTGTAACGGGCGCATAACATAGCGGTATAAATAAACAGTCAGTGCGAGTAGAGAAAGAAAGGGAATAACGAAGCGAAACAACCAAAACGCGTGAGACATGTAGGTTCCCGGCCTCATCCGGTCAGGTAACAGAATCAAAAAGTGGTATCCGGAAGGGGACAGAGGGACTTCCATTATTGGGTTGTCTGGAAAATCTAGATGGATCTTCCATTCAACGCTTCGGCCAATACCATAGCCTTGCCAAAAACGCTCGTTAAGTGGGTTTCCCCCTTTTACGTCAAGGCGGGATTGCAGCACGGTCGCCCATGTGGACTCATCAATGGCGAGCTGTTCTAACCAGATGTCCAGTCCTTGCCAATCTTGTTGGTCTACATAGGTTTGTGCGGTATGTCCCCAGGCTAAAATTTGTTGGCGATGAGATTTCTTCAAATAGCTCATTTTCTCGTTGGAGAGGATGGCCGCGCTGTGAATCAAGGAGAAAAAGATCACCACGCCCAGGGATAAGACGACAAACAATCGCCAAAACAGCATCTTCTTCATTTAAAAATATATCCTTTACCATGCACGGTTTGGATTCGGTCATTCGACATACCCTCAGCAATAAGACGCTTACGCACACGGCTTAGATGCATGTCGAGCGCGCGATCGTATTGGCTGAACTGACGTTCTAAAACCGTTTGATAGAGGAAGGGTTTACTCAAAACTTCTTCACGGTGCTCGACCAAGGTCCACAGAAGTTTGAATTGAATAGGGGTCAGCTGAATTGGGGTCATCTCAGGGCGATGATGTATATTGACCGTGTGATTTAGTTTATCGAGCAGCAGTTCTCTTTCACTCAATTGTGTGGGGGAGTTGGGCTGTTGGATAAGTTTAGTACGACGCAAAATCGCTTCAATGCGTAAGCTCACTTCCGTGAAGTTACAGGGTTTAGTGATGTAATCGTCGGCACCACATTTAAGCCCCTGAATTCGATATTCTTCTGCACCGTAAGCGGTAAGCATGACAACCGGGGTTTGTGACTGCGAGCGAATCACATTGAGTACTTCAAAGCCGTCTAGGTTGGGTAAGTTAACGTCCAGAATGACCAAGTCGAAGGTTTGTTGCTGGAATGCCTTTAACGCGGTGTCTCCCTCAAGCATTGACACAACGTTGTAGTACTGTGCTTTAAGAAGCTCTGTAAGTTGTAGGTTCAGGTCTGGGTCATCTTCGGCCAACAAAATTGATGGAGCGGGAGAGGGTTGGCTCGAAGATCTAAATGGCTTTGTATGAATATCGCTTAGTACTGGGCTGAACATAATGGAATATGATTAATTATTGATAATGTAAATTATTATCAATAATTCCCGAGTAACAATCAATCTGGTCAATAAGAAGGTCGCTCGTTACTTCAATCGTATCGTTAAATTGCGACATATTTGGAAGTTTTATACTGAGGCGATGCACTGTTGACATAAAAAACACCAGGCTTGGTGGTTTTTCAGTAGTAGCAAAAGAAACTATACCGAATCAACTTGAA
>NZ_JAHGAH010000349.1:0-822 GCF_030248475.1 Vibrio sp. D173a | reverse complement strand
CGCATGTATTCTGGTGAGCCAGTGCGGTCGATAACGTTTTTAAATTGATTTGCTTGAAGCTCTTCAGAGCCTGTATTTGATGCGCAACCAGTAACAACAAGTGCTGCGCCAATAGCGATAGCTGCGAATGATTTGTTCAGTTTCATAGTGATTTCCTGTTATTACCAGTAGAAGTATTGCATTGCGAACACTTGTGCGTCGCCAATTTCAGTGTCGCTACCTACGCCAAAGCGGCTATCGAAAGCGGTCGCAAATGCACCGTTTCCGTATTCGTACCAAACACCTGCGTTGATGTAAGAAGTGATCTCTTTTTCGCCGTTATCACCATCAAAGTTAGCGTAGTTGTAGGCTGCTGATAGGTAAACACCTTGTGCGGCTTCGTACCAAGCGCTGGTTTGAATACCAGACTCACTGCCGAAAGACTCTTGATTGCCTTTGTCAGTGTCGTGCCAAACGCGCGTAGCAAAGTTCTTGTACTCAGCACCTAATAGTAGAAGTTCGCCACCGTCGTTATTACGAACTTCACCGCCACCCATTAGGGTCAGGTCGTCAGTCAGATCGTATTGGACATAACCGTTGACCATGGCGTTTTTGTCTTTCCATTGGTCTGCGAAGTTGTCGTATTTACCAAAGTGAATCAGCGCATCGTCTTCAGAGAAGTCAGACTCTGGAGCGAAGGAAACGCTGTAGCGCAGCTTGCCTTCTAGGTTTTGTATCTTCACACCCACGTGTACGTCACGAGTGTTTGAGATCGCGTAGCCGTACTCTACGGTTGGGTCACCCCACCATTGGACGTCATCCAGAGATGAGTCCATGCGACCG
>NZ_JAHGAH010000348.1:0-670 GCF_030248475.1 Vibrio sp. D173a | reverse complement strand
CATTGAAGATGCTTGATTTTCTTTAGAATCAGGATCATGCTACGCACCATGAAAATTACACTGACTCCTCAACAGAAACTGCAACTCGAACAAATGCACGATATTGAACGTGATAGTCGAGTTTGCGACCGTATTAAGGCTGTTTTACTGGCTTCTGAAGACTGGAGTCAGGCTATGATTTCACAAGCCCTTCGCATTCATGAATCGACCGTTGCTCGTCACCTCAGTGACTACGTTCTTTCTGAAAAACTTAAGCCTGAAAATGGCGGAAGCCAAAGTAAGCTTTCTGCTACTCAAACCATGCACCTAATCGAGCACTTGACTGAGAAAACCTATTCTCACACTCATCAAATTGTCACTTACGTCAAAGAGACATTTGAACTTGATTATACGGTCTCTGGTATGAACAAATGGCTTCACCACAATGGCTTTAGTTACAAGCAACCGAAAGGCGTTCCGCACAAGTTTAATGAAGCAAAACAACAAGCATTCATAGAGGCTTATGAAGCGCTAAAGGCAAGCTGTGGCGAGGATGAATCGATAGTCTTTATCGACGCTGTTCACCCAACCTTGTCAACAAAAATATCTCACGGCTGGATACGTACTGATCAGGATAAAGTGATTGAAACAACGGGTAATCGTAGCCGATTGAATATTATTGGCGCACTGA
>NZ_JAHGAH010000347.1:0-5264 GCF_030248475.1 Vibrio sp. D173a | reverse complement strand
TCCATATACGTTCCTCGCCGTTCAGAATGACGCTGTAGGCAAAGAAAAATCAATTTCACTTCAATCACTTACACCATTCCAGCGAGCCTTGGCGAGACTAGGAATCTACTATCAGCACGCTAAGAAGTAAGAATGCTCATCTGTACTCGCCTTCGGTTTAAGATGCATAAAAATAAAGCTCGCGATTAAGCGAGATTTATCTAGATGTTCATTGTCAAAAACCATCACTCCAACGGTTCAGTCGGCGCTTGGTTACCCGGCTTCGGCTCAGCAAACGGCACATCCGCTAGCGCTTCAGCGTTATTCAGCACCAATTCACCAACATGGAACAAGCCGTACTCGCCCGGCTTCATGCGATGCCATGTCTCATTCCCCGTTAACGGCTGAGTCGCAATCACAGAAACCACATCGTTTGGTGTTGTCTCTTCTTGGAAGTTGATTTCTACATCTTCATCCAACAGCGCGGCCTTACCAAATGGAGCACGACGCGTGATCCAGTACAAGTGGTTGGTACAGTAAGTCATCACAAACTCACCATCGCTGAGCAGCATGTTAAACACACCCTTCTCTTTCAGCTTGTCGCAGCACTTTGCAACATAGATAAAGACCGCTTCCATATCCTGAGGAGGTTCAGGAAACTTATCTTCCATCTGCTTTAAGAGCCAGCAAAACGCCATTTCACTGTCCGTTTGACCCACTGGACGATGACGCCCTGTGTGCAAATCTTGGTAATCGGTCAGTTGACCATTGTGTGCAAATGTCCAGTAACGCCCCCAAAGCTCACGCGTAAACGGATGGGTGTTTTCGAGATTCACACCACCTCGGTTAGCTTGACGAATATGGCTCACTACAGCACGACTTTTGATCGGGTAGTTTTGCACCAATTCAGCAATCTGAGAGTCACAACTTGGGTTGGGATCTTTGAAAGTACGGAACCCCTTTCCTTCATAGAAAGTAATCCCCCAGCCATCACGATGCGGGCCAGTGCGACCACCGCGCTGCATCAATCCTGTAAAACTGAAACAAATATCTGTTGGAACATTTGCGCTCATGCCGAGCAATTCACACATGGTTTAACGAACTCCTTACCTTAAAACACAACTAAGCCAGTATTTGGCTTAGTTGTAAATCTTATTCCATCTCTTTTTCGATCAACTGAATAATGATGTGAATGATCTTAATGTGCACTTCTTGAATGCGGTCTGCATAGCCAAAATGTGGTACTCGGATCTCGATGTCTGCAAGACCGGCCATCTTACCGCCATCTTTGCCCGTTAACGCGATCGTCTTCATGCCTTTCGCTTGTGCCGCTTCAATCGCTTTTAGGATGTTGCCTGAGTTGCCAGAAGTCGACAAACCAAACAGAACGTCACCTTTGCGACCAACCGCTTCTACGTAACGAGAAAATACGAAATCATAGCCAAAGTCGTTACTGACACAAGAGAGATGGCTTGGATCTGAAATAGCGATACCAGCGTAACCTGGGCGGTTTTCACGGTAACGACCTGTTAGCTCTTCTGCAAAGTGCATAGAGTCACAGTGAGAACCACCGTTACCGCACGACAACACTTTACCATCTTGCTTGAATGAGTCAGCAATCATTTTCGCTGCCGCTTCGATTTGCGCGATGTTGTGGTCATCACTTAAAAACTTATTCAGAACTTCAGCAGCTTCGTTTAATTCACTTCTAATCAGATCTAGGTACATAAGACGTTCTCTTTATTATCTCGGCCACAGCAGTGAGGTTGAGCCTCTCGCTTGGCAAATTGTTCTGATGTGACATTCACACCGGACAGTTCATTACTCTGAGTTTACCCACAAACGAGAATTAGTGTCGATAGCGAAGCAACAGATTTGGATTTATCACGGTAATAAACTTGTTAACTTGCTTACGAAATCATCACCCAACTCTCAACTTTAGAATTTTAACTCTACTTAGATCACTTTTTGCCCAATCTCAGAATTTACATTTATTTAATATTTTGATTACACTTACAGTACTGGTTAGACCTCTTACCAAAATACAGACGTACAACACAATTAAAGTCTGAAAAGGAAAAAACATATGGACATCTTGCTCTCAATCGTAGCGATGACAGTTGTATTAGGCATTACGCTTTACCACAGAATGTCACTCGTGAAATCCGTCAGCCTGCTAACAGCTGCCATGCTAGCACTGACAATCGCAGGCTCAGTTGGTTTTATTGGCTGGGCACTTTACGTTCTTGCCGTTGCAGTGTTCGCGGTTTCTGGCATTCGCCAATCCCTCATTAGCCGCAAAGCACTGGTGATGTTTAAGAAAGTCCTGCCTGCTATGTCTCAAACCGAGAAAGAAGCATTGGACGCAGGTACAGTGTGGTGGGAAGCCGAACTATTCAAAGGCAAACCTGAATGGCAAAAACTTCACGCAATCAAAGCGCCTAAGCTGAGCAAAGAAGAGCAAGCCTTCCTAGATGGCCCAGTAAACGAAGTGTGTGCCATGGTGAGTGATTTCCAAGTAACACACGAATTGGCCGATCTACCACCAGAAGTATGGCAATACCTGAAAGACAACAAATTCTTCGCCATGATCATCAAGAAGAAATACGGTGGCCTAGAATTCTCAGCGTACGCGCAATCTTTAGTACTGCAAAAACTGACTGGTGTTTCTGGCGTACTGTCGTCAACCGTTGGTGTACCTAACTCATTAGGCCCAGGTGAACTACTGCAACACTACGGTACTGAAGAACAAAAAGATTACTACCTACCTCGCCTAGCAGAAGGTAAAGAGATCCCATGTTTCGCACTGACTAGCCCAGAAGCAGGTTCCGATGCGGGTTCTATCCCAGATTATGGCGTGGTATGTAAAGGCGAATGGCAAGGTGAAGAAGTCCTTGGGATGCGTCTTACTTGGAATAAGCGCTACATCACTCTAGCGCCTGTCGCAACGGTACTTGGTCTTGCATTCAAACTGCGCGACCCAGAAGGCCTGCTTGGTGATCAAGAAGATCTTGGTATCACTTGTGCTCTGATCCCAACTGACCTTAAAGGCGTTGAGATTGGTAACCGTCACTTCCCGCTTAACGTACCATTCCAAAATGGTCCAACTCGCGGTAAAGATATCTTCGTACCGATGGACTTCATCATCGGTGGTGAAAAAATGGCAGGCCAGGGCTGGCGTATGCTGGTTGAGTGTCTATCGGTTGGTCGTGGTATCACGCTACCTTCAAACTCAACAGGTGGCATCAAAACAGCAGCTATGGCAACGGGCGCTTACTCACGCATTCGTCGTCAGTTCAAACAACCTATCGGCCACATGGAAGGCGTGGAAGAGCCATTAGCACGTCTAGGTGGTAACGCCTACGTGATGGATGCAGCGAGCAACTTAACCGTGGCAGGTATCGATCTAGGTGAAAAACCTTCGGTTATCTCAGCTATCGTGAAATACCACTGTACGCATCGCGGTCAACAAAGCATCATCGACGCGATGGACATCGTAGGCGGTAAAGGTATCTGTATGGGTCCTTCTAACTTCCTAGCCCGTGGTTACCAAGGCGCACCAATCGCGGTAACCGTAGAAGGTGCCAACATTCTAACTCGTTCAATGATCATCTTCGGTCAGGGCGCCATTCGTTGTCACCCTTACGTTCTCGAAGAGATGAACGCAGCATATTCTGACGCGGGCGATGCCGTTGAGAAGTTCGACAGAGCACTAGCGGGTCACGTGAGCTTCACCATGAGTAACCTCGTTCGCAGCATCTGGTTTGGTCTAAGCGATGGTCTCGGTTCAACGTCGCCAACCAAAGACGCAACCAAGCGTTACTACCAACAATTGAACCGTTACAGCGCAAACCTTGCTCTGCTATCGGATATCTCAATGGCTGTTCTGGGTGGTTCGTTGAAACGTAAAGAGCGTTTGTCAGCACGTCTTGGCGACATTCTAAGCCAACTATACCTTGGCTCTGCCACGCTAAAACGCTTTGAGCAAGATGGTCGTCCTGTTGAAGATTTGCCACTAGTACACTGGGGCTTGCAAGACAGCTTGAAGCAAACTGAAGCGGCGATTGATGAGTTCCTGGCGAACTTCCCGAACAAAGTGATTGGTCGTGCACTGCGCGTGCTAATCATGCCATTCGGTCGTGTACGCAAAGCGCCAAGTGATAAGCTAGACAGCAAAGTCGCTCGTATTCTACAAACGCCAAGTGCAACACGTTCACGTATTGGTCGAGGTCAGTACCTAGAACCAACAGAACACAACGCAGCAGGTAAGATTGAGCTGGCACTGTCTGTGATTCTTCAAGCTGAGCCTGTGTTTGACAAGGTATGCAAAGCGCAAGGTAAACGCCGTCCATTCCTACGTTTGGATATGATTGCTCAAGAAGGTCTAGAGCAAGGCGTGATTACTCAAGAAGAAGCCGCTCTATTAAGAGAAGCAGAACAGCACCGCCTAGACACCATCAATGTAGACGATTTTGAGCCAGAACTATTGGCCGCAAAGCCGCTTTACCCTCAGATGGAAAACGTCGCTTGAGTGAATGATCGCTTAGACGATAAGTAGGAAAGCAAAACGGGAGCCGACGCTCCCGTTTTTTTTATTGAATCCCTACTTCGCACAACACGGTGTTAGCAAAGAAGCGTTTATTGTTCGTTATTGTCTTCAACGATAAACGACTGTTCAATTCTGCGCAGTTCTTCCTGCTCTTTCAGCTTAAGTTCTTCTTGAATCGTCGCTTTGCGTTCGTTCAATGCTTTCTTCTCTGACTTAGTCAGGAACTTCACCGCTTTTTTGTTCGCCAATGCGTACGCAACGACATCTTCACTTTTTTCACGGCGCTCACTCACGCGTTGGGAGAAACGTTCGTTGTCACGCGCTTTACGTTCAGCTGAAGTTAATTTGCTCATTTTTGTGCCTTTAATAAGAATACAGCAGCCCAATTGCTGCCCTCAGGTAAACAAATGAGAAGTCATTCATATAGCTGATGGCGTGAGTCTAGCATAGATATGCAAAAGAACAGCGAAGTGATTGTGTGTGCGTACTCGAACCTACTGCCGAGCACTCTGTGGAGGGTGAAGAAACAAACGCCCCAGCGCGCTAACAATAGATTCTTAGTCTCGCTGGAGCTCGCTAGAATGACGGTTCATTTTGAGTAATCAGGTTACTACACGCACAGTGTTTCTAGATTTCCGTCATTCTGAACAGTGAGGAACGTATATGGACTCCCCTAGTAATGCAAGAAGCTTAAGTTAGCGGTTTACAAGTGCACGTATATCCGGTTTCTTTATGG
>NZ_JAHGAH010000346.1:0-1525 GCF_030248475.1 Vibrio sp. D173a | reverse complement strand
TAACGAATGACATGGATTCCCCCTACCGAGGATCTGCCACACTTATGTGGTACTTAATTGCACCGGAGGCACCATGTCTAATTATTCTTATTTCTGCGGTATCGACCTAGCCAAAAACCACTTTAGTCTTCATGCCGTAGACCAAAACGGTAAGGTCATACTTCATAAGTCAGTAACTCGCTCTAAACTGCTGACTACAATAGCAAATATGCCACTCATGCGTATAGGCGTTGAAGCGTGTGGTGGTGCACATTATTGGGCAAGAACACTCAATAAACTGGGTCACGACGCACGTATTATGGCCGTTAAATACGTAGTTCCTTATCGAACTAAGGGAAAGAACGACCTTAATGATGCTGTTGCCATATGCGAAGCTGTTCAGCGCCCATCAACTCGCTTTGTACCCGTAAAATCCCCCGAGCAACAAGCCATCCTATCGGTACATAGAATGAGAGAACATTGGGTTCGTGAACGCACCGCGCTTATGAATCGCATGCGTGCCCTGTTTTCTGAATTCGGATTAATCATTCCTGTTGGTCGCTCTTCATTGATGAAACAGGTTCCCTTAATGCTCGAAGATGCAGAAAATGAACTGCCACACCTCGCAAGAACGGTGATAGCCGATGCTTATAACCACCTTGACGAACTCAATCAACGTATCGCCGATACTGAGCAAGTCTTCGATTCTTTTGCTAAGGTCAGCACTAATGTTCAACGAGTGATGAAGGTTCGGGGCATTGGTCCTCAGACCGCGACTGCGATACTCGCTTCGATAGGCAATGGCACTCAATTTGATAAAAGCCGTGATTTTTCTGCATGGCTAGGCTTAGTACCAAAGCAATATTCCACAGGAGGAAAGCCTCGTTTAGGCCGGATAACCAAACACGGCGACAAATATTTGCGAACACTATTAGTTCACGGGGCAAGGACCGTGATTGCCAACCTTGGCGACAAGCAAGATAAGTTAAGTCAATGGTGTCGAGGCGTTCTAGAGCGGAGAGGAATGAATCGAGCGATAGTGGCACTTGCCGCGAAGAACGCACGAATTATATGGTCGCTTTTACACAATCAAACAGAATATGAAAACTATGCTGCTTAAGTAGAAACTTAAGCAGCATAAAGAGTTAAACCCACCGGGTCATTGCAGACGCTAATGATGGAGATAGGTTAAGACCACTTGCGGAGAGCCTGTTAATGCGGCGGACACACTAGATGTCATCTAACGAATAAGGCACCGCAGTCGCGCAAGTCATCAGGGCCACGACGTATGCGAATCGTCGATAAGTAGGCCGAATGTAGAGCGGCAGTCCAAAACCCATCAACATAAGTTTAGCGGATGTTTGACAACCGGGGGAATCCATGTAGCCCTGTTAAGGTGATGAGATGGTCTCCCCCTACCACTTCACATGACTATCAGCCATGCTTGGAGTGTTCAGGTCCAAAAGTAAAAGGAGAAGACCATGACTCAGCATAAAATCATCGGCATCGATTTAGCAAAAAATATTTTTTTCCTTGTTGAAATCAA
>NZ_JAHGAH010000345.1:0-23605 GCF_030248475.1 Vibrio sp. D173a | reverse complement strand
TTCCCGTTTCCCGTTTCCCAAAAACAAAAAAGGCCAATACCTAAGTATCAGCCTTTGATTTTTTAAGCCTAATTATTTTTTAGTGATGTTCACGGTTGTAGATGCATAGCATATCTAAGTATGCGCTTACTAGGTTCGTTAACTCAGCTTCGCTCTTAGAGCGGTTTGCTTGTACGAAAATAGAGTAGCAAATACCGTGGAATAGATTCGCCAAGTGTTCCGGTTCATGTTGGTCACAAACTTCACCACGCTCGATGGCTTTGATGAACATGTTTTGCACTAGAAGTTGGTTAGTGCGGTTTGTGGTCACGAATAATGGCCATACTTCATCACGTGTCGATGCGCTCCACTCAAACCAAACTTTCAGCCAATGGCAATCTTGGCTTACTAGCTCAATCATTGCATTAGTGATGTTGGCGATGTTTTCGCGCGCGTGGATGTCTAAGTCGATGTTATCCGACAAGAAGTTAGAGAACTGACGCACAACGTGGTTCAGAACTTCATCCACCAAATCTTCACGAGTAGGGAAGTAGTTAAATACCGTCGCAACAGAAACTTGAGCGATCTCTGCAATATCCGCGTGACCACCACGGCCAATGCCGCGACGAGCAAACACTTCAAGAGCGATTTCCATCAGTTGCTGTTTACGTTTTAGAGGGGAAAGCCTAGTACGAGGTCTCTTTGCAATTGAGTCCATATTTCTTTTTCCTTGCCATTTGAGTTGATGTTTTGGGGATAATCCCCTAATTGATTATTTTAATAGTTGCTTAAAGCACTGATGAGTGTAATGGTGCATATGTGCGAGGTCAACATCTGATGCACAATTTATAGACAGTAATGTCATTATTGATGTTTTATTCAACTAGATAAGTTCTAAAATTAAGACTTTCATTCAATAAATCAAAGCAATGGCAAGCGGCTTTTAACCCATGGTGCGGGGTGTTACACTACACGCCGCAAGATAAGGTGATCGTTTGCGTACGACCTACCTCAACCCACAAAGAAAATTGAGCACAGTATGAAACATACAGTAGAAGTCATGATTTCTGAGCAAGAAGTTCAGGAACGTATTCGTGAATTAGGCAAACAAATTACTGAACGCTACCAAGGCAGCGAAGATCTGGTAATGGTTGGTTTGCTACGTGGTTCATTTGTATTTATGGCCGATTTGGCTCGTGCAATCGAACTGACTCACCAAGTCGACTTTATGACCGCTTCTAGCTACGGTAACACGATGGAAAGCTCTCGTGACGTACGTATCTTGAAAGACCTTGATGATGACATCAAAGGCAAAGACGTACTGATCGTTGAAGATATCATCGACACAGGTAACACGCTAAACAAGATCCGTGAAATCCTATCTCTACGTGAGCCTAAGTCTATTGCGATCTGTACACTACTAGACAAGCCATCACGTCGTGAAGTTGAAGTGCCAGTTGATTACGTCGGTTTTGCGATTCCTGACGAGTTCGTTGTTGGTGTGGGTATCGACTACGCTCAAAAATACCGCCACCTACCATTTATCGGTAAAGTGGTACCACAAGAGTAATCGTTACTTTTGTCTAAAGAATACAAAAACGCCCGTTAAGCAATTAACGGGCGTTTTCTTTTATTCAGTCTGGTTAAGCTTATTGCTTAGCGACAAAGTAATTTGTTGTCTTCATTCAGAATCGTTGAGAGTGCTTTTTGGTAAGAAGCTTCCACGGTCTCTTTTGAGTTAGAACGGATGCCTAAGTACTCTAGGCGGCCATCTTCAATTCCGTACACCACGCCATGAATTTCCACATCCTGACCACGTTCCCATGCGTTTTGCATGATGGTGGAGTTACCTAAGTTGTAAACTTGCTCGGCAACGTTGATTTCACCCAGTTTATCAGCGCGGTCTTCAAGAGGCATTTGGTCAAGGTAAGTGCGATGTTTAAAGTACAGATCACGAATGTGAAGTAGCCAGTTATTGATTAAGCCAAGCTGAGGGTTATCAATGGCAGCATTAACACCACCACAGCCGTAGTGACCACAAACGATGATGTGCTTCACTTTCAATACGTCGACCGCGTATTGCACTACAGAGAGGCAGTTTAGGTCGGTGTGGATGACCTGATTAGCAACATTTCGGTGAACAAATAACTCGCCTGAGAAAAGCCCAGTTAATCGCTCTGCTGGAACGCGACTGTCTGAACAACCAATCCAAAGAAAGTCGGGCTTTTGACCTTCCGCTAGCTTCGCGAAATATTCTGGACGATCAGATTTGATTTCTTCTGACCACTTAGAGTTATTTTCGAATAATTGTTTAATTTCCGGCATCTGACATCTACTTCCCTAAAAATTAAAAAAACCAACCACTCACTATTGCTTATAAAGCGATCAGCGCTGTAACTATACACAATGTTACAATTTCGATCCCGTTAAATATTCATCAAAGATGACTCATCTGACGAGTTCTCGCAGTTAAAATCATAAAATATGCAGACATCATTCAGTATGCGAATAAACCTAGCTAATTCGCGGGTTTATTGTGTTTTTTTCTTTGACGAAATATTTGTTAGATTGATGCCATTTTGTCTTTTTAATGCAGGGAGCAAATTCAATGTTCGGTAGTCGCTTTAAGGATATCAACTTGAAAGGGGATCTGTTTGGTGGTGTCACGACGGCCATTATTTCACTTCCTCTTGCGTTAGCCTTTGGTGTGGCATCTGGCGCGGGCGCGGAAGCTGGCTTATGGGGCGCGATCATGGTGGGGCTTTTTGCTTCGTTATTTGGTGGCTCTAATACCCTCATCTCAGAGCCAACCGGTCCAATGACGGTGATCATGACCGCGGTACTGACCAGCATGATGGCTAAGTATCCAGAAACGGGTATGGCCATGACGTTCACTGTGGTCATGATGGCAGGTGCCTTCCAGATTGTGCTTGGTACGTTGAAGCTGGGTAAGTACGTTACGTTAATGCCTTACAGTGTGATATCAGGATTCATGTCAGGGATTGGTGTGATTCTTATTATCTTGCAGTTGTCGCCTTTGCTTGGTCATGCAGCACCGTCTGGTGGAGTAATCGGGACGTTATCGGCATTGCCCGACACAATCTCTAACTTAAAGTTTAGTGAGTTATTTTTAGGCTTGCTGACGTTAGGCATCTTATTCTTCTTCCCGAAGCAGTATCGTAAATACGTTCCCGCTCAACTTGTCGCGCTGGTGGCGGTTACTTTGTTGTCGGTTATGCTGTTTGATGCAGAAGACATTCGTCGAATCGGTGAAATCCCGGCAGGTTTGCCTTCTTTGGTCGTGCCACATATCGATCCTGCTATGTTCACTGAGATGGTTATTGATGCATTGGTACTGGGCACACTAGGTTGTATTGATACCTTATTAACCGCAGTGATTGGCGACTCTTTGACGCGGAAAGAGCACGATTCGGACAAGGAGCTGCGCGGGCAAGGTTTGGCAAACATGATCTCTGGCCTGTTTGGTGCGTTGCCAGGTGCAGGCGCGACAATGGGGACCGTAACCAACATCCAAGTCGGTGCTCGTTCACCATTATCCGGAGTCATTCGCGCACTGATTCTGGCGTTGGTGGTACTGGTTGCCAGTGGTCTGACGGAGCCAATCCCAATGGCGGTGCTGGCCGGCATTGCGGTGTATGTCGGTTTCAATATTCTTGATTGGAGTTTTATCCAACGTGCTCATAAGGTGAGCTTCCCGGGGATGGCGGTCATGTATGGCGTGATGCTATTGACGGTGTTCGTAGATTTGATTGTCGCCGTTGGCCTTGGTGTGTTTATCTCTAACATCATTATCATTGAGCGCTTGAGTCGTGAGCAAGCACGCCAAGTTAAGGCGATCAGTGATGCAGATGAAGACGATGTTCCGCTGACTGACAGTGAGCGAGGGCTGTTAGATAGAGCCAATGGTAAAGTGTTGTTCTTTTATCTTTCTGGGCCAATGATCTTCAGTGTTTCGAAGGCAATTTCGCGTCAGCACTCCAGTATCTCGGATTACGAAGTGATGATCCTCGATCTAACAGATGTACCTATGATTGATGTGACCGTTGGGTTGGCGCTAGAGAACGCCATCAAAGATGCTCTGGATGCGGAGTGTGAAGTCTATTTGCTGTGTCCAAACCAACGTACGCGTGAGCAGTTAGAGAAATTCCACGTGATTGACTTGGTACCTGATGAGAACACTTATAAGTTCCGCTACGAAGCATTGAATGCAGCGGTAAAGCATGTAGAAACCGATGAGCACCAAATGCTAACGATGTAATCTAAGTCACTTATTTAAAAGCGCTATCAGAGAGATTTGATGGCGCTTTTTACTATATGGCGTTGGGAGGATTTATAGTTATTTCTAATTTTATAGAAAGGTTTATTTGTATTCATCGTTATTCAACGATAAACTAATTCAACTTCAGTGCAATATCGCTTTCGACTCTTGAGTCGCTATCAATGATCCCCAACGGTATTGGCATTCACGATTCATCAACAGATGGCAATGATTACGCAATGTACGCATTAGAAATAGAACAGCTTCGCAAGACTTATGCGGGCGGATTTGAAGCGTTGAAGGGCATCAGCCTAACAGTAGAAAAAGGCGACTTCTACGCACTTCTTGGGCCAAATGGTGCGGGTAAATCCACCACAATTGGCATTATCTCTTCTTTAGTCAACAAAACTTCGGGTACGACGAAGGTTTTTGGCTACGACATCGATACGCATCTTGAATTAGCGAAGCAGAACTTAGGCTTGGTGCCACAAGAATTCAATTTCAACCAATTTGAAACGGTCGAGCAAATTGTAATGCAGCAAGCGGGCTACTATGGCGTATCCAAAGAGCTTGCTAAAGTTCGCGCGGAAAAATACCTAACTAAGCTCGATTTGTGGGAAAAACGTAAAGAACGCGCGCGTAATTTGTCCGGTGGTATGAAGCGCCGTTTGATGATTGCCCGTGCTTTGATGCATGAACCTCAGTTGCTGATCCTTGATGAACCAACTGCGGGTGTTGATATCGAATTGCGCCGCTCTATGTGGGATTTCTTAAAAGAGATTAACCAAGAGCAGGGCATTACTATCATCCTAACAACCCACTACCTTGAAGAGGCAGAAATGCTGTGTCGTAACATCGGTATCATCAATAAAGGTGAGCTGATCGAGAATACGACCATGAAAGCACTGCTTGGTAAACTGCGTGTTGAAACCTTCATTCTTGATGTTGAGTTTGATGGTGAGATGCCAGAGCTTGCGGGTGTGAATAGCCAAACGATGATCAATGGTTCATTAGAGATTGAATTGGACAAGAGCCAAGGTCTGAACTCAGTATTTAGTCAACTTTCAGAGAGAGGGGTGAAAGTACTCTCTATGCGTAATAAAGCAAACCGTTTGGAAGAGCTGTTTGTCAGCATCGTACGTGGAGGTAACCAATAATGTACAAGTTATATTGGACCGCTTTTTGTAGCCTACTGATGAAAGAGATTAATCGCTTCACACGAATTTGGGTGCAAACCCTTGTGCCGCCAGCGATTACGATGACGCTGTATTTCATCATCTTCGGTAGCCTAATTGGTTCTCGTATTGGTGAAATGAACGGCTTTAGCTACATGGAATACATTGTGCCGGGCTTGATCATGATGTCGGTGATAACCAACTCGTATTCCAACGTCGCATCGTCATTCTTTAGTTCTAAATTCCAGCGCAATATTGAGGAGTTGTTGGTTGCGCCAGTACCAAACTACGTCATCATTCTTGGTTTTGTTATGGGAGGCGTCGTTCGTGGTTTGCTGGTGGGCACCATCGTTACTTTCGTGTCGCTGTTCTTTGTTGATTTGCAAGTGGATCACTGGGGCATCATTATCGCGACGGTATTTATGACTTCGGTTGTGTTCTCACTCGGTGGCTTGATTAACGCAGTTTACGCGAGAACGTTCGATGATATCTCCATCATCCCGACGTTTGTATTGACGCCGCTGACTTACCTTGGCGGTGTGTTTTACTCAATCAGCCTACTGCCTGAGTTTTGGCAAGGAGTGTCTAAACTGAACCCTATCGTCTACATGGTGAATGCATTCCGTTATGGCTTCCTTGGTGTGTCCGACGTGGGGATTGTCACCTCGTTTAGCGTACTGACGGTATTTGTTGTCGCGCTTTATGCTGTGGCTCACTATCTGGTCACCAAAGGGATTGGTCTAAGAAGCTAATACAAAAAGCAATCGAAAGAGCAGCCATCAGAGCTGCTCTTTTTCTATGCACATCAATACATTCCCATACAAATTTTCGACTTTTTACATGCTAGGTTTCACTCATCTTTCGTAAATGCATCTGCTGTAAATGAGTGAAGCCATGAATGTCGTCCCATCTCCTCCTTTCTCTTTAAAATTACTACGTCCCAAATACTGGTCTGTGTGGTTCGCTTTTGGTTTATTAGCGTTGATCGTTAATCTGCTCCCTTATCCAGTGCTCCGTGCATTAGGTAGAGGTATTGGTTCACTTGCTATGTCGCTGATGAAGCGCCGCAGAAACATCGCAAAACGAAACCTTAAACTCTGTTTTCCTGAATACAGCGATGCCAAATGTGATGAGCTGGTAAAGGCAAATTTTAAATACACTGGCATGGCGTTGATAGAAACCGGAATGGCGTGGTTTTGGCCTGATTGGCGTGTGCAGCGTCTAACTCAAGTTGTGGGTAAAGAGCGCCTGCTTGAGCAAGAAAAGAATAGGCGAGGTGTGTTGGTGGTATGTAGCCATCACCTTAACTTGGAAATGACGGCGAGAATCTTTAGCCAGTTTGCGAAAGGCTATGGCGTGTATCGTCCGAACTCAAATCCCGCTTATGAATTTATTCAACATCGAGGCCGTACGCGTTGTGGGCATCAAATGATAGATCGCAAAGACGTAAAGTCGATGCTCAAAGTCCTAAAGAATGGCCAGCGATTATGGTATTTGCCGGATCACGATTATGGTGCGGATAGCTCGGTATTTGCGCCTTTCTTCGCCGTCAATCAGGCCGCAAGTACGGCGGGGTCGAGTGTATTGGTTGATGCAACCAAGTGTGCGGTGATGTCTGGTGTAACAGTAGTAAGCGACAATCAATACACCTTATATGTTGGTGGTGACTTGAGTGAACAATTTGAACGACGTAACCCGGTTAAAGCTGCGAGCATTTTAAACCAAGAGATTGAAAATATGATCCGAAGAGATATTCCTGCATGGATGTGGTTGCATAAGCGATTCAAGACACGTCCTGAAGGGCTTCAATGCGTTTATTCGTAACTCCTTTCCTCGGATACAAAAAAGGTCGGCTCAGTGCCGACCTTTTCGTTTATTTATTTCACTTATTCAGCGCTTGCTGAGTTTGCTTCGCTTGATTCTTCTTCTTTGGTTTCTACGACCATATCAACCGTTTGGTTGTCGATTAGGCGTGCTTTACCCAAGAATGCAGACATTAGAATCACCGCTTGAGTGGTCTCTGCAGTAATAGCTTGAAGTGTACGAGCATCACGAATGAAGATTTCATCAGGCTGTAGACCCGCTGCACGCAGTTGGTCGTTCGCATCTTCAATCACTGAAGCGTAATCATCACGGCCACCACGCATCGCACTGCTGATCCAACGCATGGTGCGAGCAAGTACTGGTGCGCGTTGACGTTCATCAATGGTCAAAAGACCATTACGAGAGCTCATTGCAAGGCCATCCATTTCACGTACGGTTGGTACGCCAATGATTTCGA
Organism: Vibrio sp. D173a; assembly: GCF_030248475.1. NCBI lineage: Bacteria > Pseudomonadati > Pseudomonadota > Gammaproteobacteria > Vibrionales > Vibrionaceae > Vibrio > Vibrio sp. D173a. Next base: position 15,891 of record NZ_JAHGAH010000345.1, on the reverse strand, counting down.
TGTCCATCGCCAAGTCTTCAACCATTTTGCGAATCACCGCAAGTTGCTGGAAGTCTTTCTCACCAAAGCAAGCCACATCAGGTTGAACGATGTTGAACAGCTTGTTGACGATGGTTGTCACGCCACGGAAGTGACCTGGGCGAGACGCGCCTTCAAGAATGGTAGATAGGCCAGGAACATCAACAAACGTTTGTTTGTCCAAGCCTTCTGGGTAGATGATTTCTGGTGTTGGAGTGAACACCACTTCTACGCCTTCACCACCTAGTTTGCTTAGGTCTTCTTCTAGGGTGCGAGGGTAGTTATTTAAATCGTCTGCACGGTCAAACTGCATCGGGTTTACAAAGATGCTTACGACAACGACATCCGCGTATTCGCGAGCTTTACGAACAAGCGTAAGGTGACCTTCGTGTAGGTTGCCCATTGTTGGAACAAACGCTACTTTGCGACCTTCACGCTTAAAGGTTTTTACCTGTTCACGAATCGCTGAGATTTCCGCAAAAGTTTGCATGCATTTATCCTCTAGGCAATGGTATGAGCTTCGTCTGGGAATGCACCGCTTTCAACTTCAGCCATGTATTGAGCCACGGCTTTGCGCATATCGCCTGTTTCAGCAAGGAAGTTTTTCGAGAATTTTGGCATGTAGTTCGCCGAAATTCCAAACATATCATGCATAACAAGAATCTGGCCGTCGGTCACATTACCAGCACCGATGCCGATCACTGGCACATCAAGAACTTGAGTAATACGAGCTGCCAATTCAGCAGGTACACATTCTAACAAAACAATTTGAGCGCCGGCTTCTTGCAGGGCCAATGCGTCTTTCACCATGCGATCGGCTTTTTCTTGATCGCGGCCTTGTACTTTGTAACCACCAAAGATGTTTACAGATTGTGGGGTCAGGCCTAGGTGAGCACAAACAGGAACTGCGCGTTCAGTTAGCATCTTAACAGTATCAACTAACCAATCGCCGCCTTCGATTTTTACCATATTTGCACCAGCACGCATTAGCGTTGCTGCGTTCTCACATGCTTGTTCTGGCGTTGCGTAGCTCATGAATGGCATATCAGCCATCAATAGACAGTTTGGGCTACCAGCGCGTACAGAGCGCGTGTGATAAGCGATATCTTCAACGGTTACTGGCAATGTATCTGTTTTACCTTGCAGAACCATGCCTAGAGAGTCGCCGACCAGCAGTACTGGCATTTCTTGGCTTTCAAAAAGTTGGGCAAAGCTTGCATCGTATGCAGTTGAAGTAGCAAATTTACGACCTTCTTGCTTCCACTTAATCAGGTCGTTAATGGTCATTTTTTTCATTGTTTTATCCTCACTAGGAGTTGGCTATGACTGCCAAATATTGAGGCCGTTGCGATCTACTTGTTCAAGTAGTGACGACACCTCGGTCCCGTCTGGGAGTTGTAAACTTGGTGCAATTTCCGCAAGAGGGTAGAGTACGAACTCGCGCTCTCTCATTCCATAGTGTGGAACTGTCAGTCTTTCGGAATCAATCACCTCATTGCCGTACAGAATCATGTCGAGGTCCAAGGTTCTTGGGCCCCAGCGTTCTTCTTTACGGACACGCCCTTGTTCCTGCTCAATCGCTTGGGTGCAATCGAGCAGTTCAAGAGGCGTCAAATTGGTTTTAATCGCCACCACCGCATTGATGTAATCCGGTTGGTTTTGTGGTCCCATCGGCGTGCTACTGTAGAGCGAAGAGGCTTGCACAAACTCGGAGTTTGGTAGCGTTTTTAATGCCTCGATCGCTTGCTTCGCTTGGCTGACGGGATCAGCCAAGTTACTGCCTACCGCAATGTACGCTGTGATCATGATTTCGGCTTACTCTTTTTCTTGCGATAGGTTTTACGGCGGCGTTGGCCATCGAGATCGCCAGCCATGGCTTGGCGCATTTCTCGGCCCGCATTTTGGAAAGTTTCCCACCACTTGGCAAGCTTCTGAGTGTCTCCACCCTCAATTTCACCGCGCATTTCAAGAAAATCAAAGCCAGCTCTAAATTTGTTGAGCTCCATGAGGCGGAATGCGCGTTTGCCATTGCGTCGTGGAAGACGTAATTGTAGCTGCCAAATTTCACGAATTGTCGCGGTATGACGGCGTGGAATCGCAATGGTACGTACTTGGTCATCAAGAATGATGTTGCTCGCTTCCATGATGGCGTCGTAATGGCACAGGTTATGCTGTTCCATCAGTTTGTCAGCCATTGCGCATAGCGGGTACCACAGCATGGCAGCAAACATGAATGCTGGATTGATGCGTTTGCCTTCTTCGATACGCATATCGGTTGAATCAAGCACCAAATCAAGCATTTGCTCAGTGTGAGATTCGTAATCTTCAGTGAAGTGTTCAGCAATCGCAGGGAAAAGCTGCTGGAATAGGTTGTATTCACGCAGTAGGTGATAAGTTTCTAGGCCGTGACCAGATTGAAGCATCTTCAACGATTCTTCGAATAGACGCGCCGATGGGATATCGCGTAGCAGCGGTGCCATCTCTTCAATCGGTGCTGCGGTGTCTTCTTCGATGTCGAAGTCGAGCTTCACAGCAAAGCGAATCGCACGCAGCATGCGCACTGGGTCTTCGCGGTAACGGGTTTCTGGATCACCGATCAGGCGAACAAGACGGTCTTCTAGATCCTCAATGCCACGTGCATAGTCGTGTATTGAGTAGTCTGCGATGTTGTAGTACATCGAGTTAATCGTGAAGTCACGGCGCTCTGCATCTTCATCAATAGTGCCGTAAACATTGTCACGAAGCAGCATGCCTTCTTTTGACTGCTGAGAAACGTTCTTGTTTTTTTGCTCTTGGTGGTGACCACGGAAGGTCGCAACTTCGATGATGTCTCGACCAAACATAATGTGTGCGAGACGGAAGCGACGGCCAATCAAACGGCAGTTTCTAAATAGCTGTTTGATCTGTTCTGGTGTCGCGTTGGTTGCGATATCAAAGTCTTTTGGTTTTTGTCCAAGCAGTAAGTCTCGAACCCCGCCACCCACAAGAAAAGCATCGAAACCGGCACCGTTTAGTCGGTATAGCACCTTCAGTGCATTGTCACTGATCTGCTTACGCGAAATGTTGTGCTCTTCACGAGTAATTACATTGAGAGCGAGTTCTGGGATCATGGCAGATTCGCTTGTTGTATAGTCGTTTGTATTCATGTGCATCTGGCAATAACTGGGTTTAATCCAATCTTGCTTTGGTTAGTTTTTTACGCCACTAGGGCCAATTTTGCGGCTAATAATAGCTTACACAGTCCCGTTTGAGAATCACGATGTGATCTCGATCTCTGCTGGAAGCTGTTCTAAACGCCAATTTTCGCAGCCCCAACGTAGGATTTCGTCTAGGTTAGCGGCTTTCATATCTTCAGGAATATCGAATCCTAAAAACGTCATAGCATGCAGCAGAGCAGGCTTCGGATTATCGACATCAATGGCTGTCGCATGATTTTGCTTCGACAATTTATTGCCGTTGCTGTCCATTGCCAATGGTAAATGTAAATAGCTGACTTCAGGCTGTCCAAGGATTTGGTACAAGCTGATTTGACGGCCAGTGGGCTCTATTAAGTCAGCGCCACGGACAACTTCAGTCACGCCTTGGTCAATGTCGTCTAATACTACCGCAAGATTATAGGCAAATAATCCATCTCGGCGTTTAATAATGAAATCTTCATTTACTAACGCTTCAGGAATGGTCATCAAACCGTGCTTCTGATCGAGGAAGTCGGCAATAGGCTTGGGCATTTTTAGGCGAATCGCGCCTTCTTTCAAGCCTTTGTCGCGGCAAGTGCCGGGATAATAACCACCGCGCTCTTTAATTTGCTTACGCGTGCACTGGCAATAGTAGGCATCCCCATTTTCTAACCAAGCATCGATTTGTGCTTGATAGAGGTGATGTCGCTCGCTTTGATAAACCACCTCTCCATCCCAATGCAAGTGGTACGCCTTAAGCGCGTCTAGAATCATTTCAGAAGCGCCTAGCATTTCTCTTGGTGGATCAAGGTCTTCAATACGAACCAGCCAAGTGCCTTGATTGGCTTTTGCTTGAAAGTAGCTGCCTAAAGCGGCCACTAAGGAGCCAAAATGCAAAGGGCCTGAAGGGGATGGGGCAAATCGACCCACATAGCGTGTCATGCGTGTATCTCGAAATATCCGGGTAAAACTACAAGCTTAGTGTTAAAAAGCTAATCAAAACAAAAAGGGAGCCTGAGCTCCCTTTCAATAATCATAATGCTAGGTCAATTAACCTTGCATCTGTTTCTCTTTGATTTCTGCAAGCGTTTTGCAGTCAATACAAAGATCAGCAGTTGGACGCGCTTCTAGGCGACGAACGCCAATCTCTACGCCACAAGATTCACAGAAGCCGAAATCGTCTTCAGTAATTTTGTCTAGAGTTTTTTCGATCTTCTTGATCAGACGACGCTCACGGTCACGGTTACGCAGTTCTAAGCTGAACTCTTCCTCTTGAGAAGCACGGTCAACTGGATCTGGGAAGTTTGCTGCTTCGTCCTGCATGTGGTGTACAGTGCGATCGACTTCTTCCCTGAGCTGATTACGCCAAGCTGTTAAGATCTTTGTAAAGTGTTCAACCTGCTCTGGTGACATGTACTCTTCACCAGGCTTTTCCTGATATGGCTCCACACCGGCAATGGCTAGGATGCCTATCGTTTTCTTCTTTGATTCTGGCATACAGCATCTCCTACTTACACCTAGTCAACTGCATTGCAGTCAATTTAAGGCGGGTATCTATAGCAAAAAGAGGCGGTGCAGGCAATTACTGAATCGCAAACTTATCGTCAATGTGAAGACGACATCATTTTTTCTCTTAATTGATAAATTCAATAGCAGAGATTAACTTGACTTCAGTATTGCTCAGTTCGGCTTTGTAGCAGAGAACTTCTACTCCAGCGTCTTGTGCTTGTTTTAGTAACGTTGAATATTTCGCGTCTATATGGTGCGCCGCAGATACTTTTTCAATACCTGAATGCAAAACAGTGAATAAAAGTATGGCTCTACTTCCAGTTTGTGCCATTTCTGTGAGCTCTCGCAGGTGTTTTTGTCCCCGAGTAGTCACGGCATCAGGGAAGTAACCTTGTCCTGATGGGCTTTCTTCATCAAGCAGCGTGACGCTTTTCACCTCTATATAGCACTTTGGTTTGTCACTTGCGCTGAGCAAGATATCAATTCGGCTATTTTCATTGCCGTATTTCACCTCAGTTTGAAGTTGGTCATATCCAACGAGTTCTGAAATGACATCATTTTCAATGGCTTCTACCGCTAATTGGTTAGCACGAGCAGTATTGATACAAATTCTGTGCCCTTGTGCGGTCTCACTAAGTTCCCAACTGTTTGGGTATTTACGCTTGGGGTTGTCAGAAGTGGAATACCAAACTTTATTGCCCGGTGTTGCGCAGCCTGTCATTGCGCCGGTGTTTGCGCAGTGGATGGTACGCATTTCACCACTATCCAGTTCGATATCGGCAAGGAAGCGTTTGTAGCGTTTGAGCAGAGTCGCTGACTCTAGAGCGGGTTTGAATTGCATTTGCTTATTTAGCCAAGAGTGTTTTTATGTACAATGTGGCCAACATTACAACATAGGGTATTTCCTTTGTCACAATTGCCGATTGAAGCCGTGATGCCACAATTACTTACGGCGGTCAAAAATCAACATCAAGTGATCCTCAAAGCCGCCCCTGGTGCAGGTAAATCTACTTACTTTCCGCTGCAACTTCTTAAAAGCCAAACCGTAACGGGTAAAATCGTGATGCTAGAGCCTCGTCGCCTTGCTGCACGAAACATTGCACGTTACTTAGCGCAGCAGTTGGGGGAGCAAGTTGGCGAGCGGGTGGGTTACCGAGTGCGCGGCGAGACAAAGGTGAGTAATCATACCCAGTTGGAAATCGTGACCGAAGGGATCATGACGCGCATGATCCAAAAGGACCCAGAGTTAGATGGTATCGAGCTACTGATCTTTGATGAATTTCACGAGCGCAGTATTCATGCGGATACCGCCTTGGCATTTAGCTTAGAAGTGCAAGAAGCGCTGCGAGACGACTTAAAGCTGGTGGTCATGTCGGCAACGCTAGACCAAGATGCTTTGCAATCCTTATTACCAGAGGCGGATTACATTGAGTCGGAAGGTCGTAGTTTTGAGGTGGAAACGCGTTATTTACCGCTTGGGGCGAATGACCATCTGCCAACATCCGTGGCAAAAACGATCGAGAACTTGATGGTCAAAGAATCCGGCTCTTTGCTGGCTTTCCTTCCCGGTGTTGCGGCGATTAAACGGGTCGAAGAGCGCTTGTCACACTTACCTGATAACGTCGAAGTGTGTCCTCTGTATGGTCAACTTAGCTTTGCCGAGCAGCAAAAAGCCATCTCACCGGCTTCCTCTGGCAAACGGAAAGTCGTATTGGCGACCAATATTGCCGAAACCTCTTTGACCATTGAGGGCATTCGCTTGGTGGTGGATTCGGGCTTAGAGCGTGTGGCACGCTTTGATTTGAAAAATGGCCTGACGCGATTAGAGCAAGTGCGTGTGGCGCAATCTTCTGCGATTCAACGTGCCGGTCGTGCAGGGCGTACCGAAGAAGGGATTTGTGTTCGACTGTATTCGGAAAGCCAATTCAAGCAACAACCGCAAGTACCTCAGCCAGAAATCCTACATTCAGACTTAGCAAGCTTAGTGATGGAGCTGGCATTCTGGGGCGCTGGGGATATATCTGAGCTGAAGTGGCTTAATATTCCTTCTTCAGTATCGCTTGCTCAGGCCAAACAGCTGTTAATTTCGTTAGGGTTACTCACCGAACAAGGCCAGCTTACTTCTGCAGGTAAGACGGCTCACGCTCTTGGTGTAGAACCGCGCTCAGCAGCTATGCTGATTCAGACGCAGCAGCACAGTGAAAAAATGCTAAATACCGCCTTGGCTGCGGTCGCCCTAATTGAAGAGCCGGAACGCAATGTGACTAACGTAGCGCATAGCCTGCATCGCTGGGTAAGTGGAACACACACAAAGAAAGCCATATTACACAAGCGTTCTCAAACACTGGCGCACAAACTGGATACGGCATTCAGCCTAGCTAAAGTTGATGAGCGAGTGCTGGCGTTAGTATTGAGCTTGGCTTTCCCAGATCGCATTGCGCAGCAACGTGTTAACCAATATGGTCGTTTTACTTTGTCGAACGGGCATGGTGCCGAGTGTCGACCAGAAGAGACACTCGGTGGTTGTGATTACTTAGTCGCGATTGATTTAATGCGTTCGCATTCTAACTCAAGCCAAATTAACCTAGCTTGTGACTTAGATATCAACGCATTACAAGAAACATTCGAGCAGCTTTTCACGACGACTGAGCTGGTTGATTGGGATGAGAAAAAAGGCCGTTTGATTGCCGAACGCCAAATCAAACTTGGTCAATTGGTGATTAAGCGCGAAGCCTTGCCGAGTCCGGGTAAAGAAAAAATGACACAAGCTTTACTCACGTATGTCCGCCGTCAGGGCTTACAAAGTCTAAACTGGACACCGGCAGCGGAAAATTTGTTAGAACGTATTCGCTGCGCAGTGGAATGGTTACCAGAGCAAGATTGGCCAAGTTTCGATGAAGCTCACTTGCTTAATAATTTAGAAGAGTGGCTAGAGCCTTACATGAGCACAGTCTCATCGGTAAAAGATTTGGCAAAAGTGAACTTAGTGGAAGCGCTGAATGCTCGACTCGGTTGGCCTTTGAATCAAAATATTGATGAGTGGTTGCCAGAAGATTATCGCCTACCAACGGGATCGAAAAAGCGCATTCGCTACCAGTTTGGCCATGAGCCCGTGTTATCAGTGCGTATGCAAGAAGTGTTTGGCGAAAGTGCTTCTCCAACTGTGGCGCAAGGTCGTAAGCGATTGGTGTTAGAGTTACTTTCTCCAGCACAACGTCCTCTTCAGGTGACAACGGATTTAGCTGCCTTTTGGGCAGGAAGCTACAAAGAAGTGCAGAAAGAGATGAAAGGCCGATATCCAAAACACGTTTGGCCTGACGATCCTGCCACTCATGTAGCGACAACGAAGACAAAAAGACAATTGAATAATGACTGATACTAAAAAGCCCGGTGCAAAACGAGCACCAGCGAAGAAAACAACGTCAAGTAAAACGACAACCGCTAAGAAAAGCGGCGCGAAGCGACCGAGAAAATCGCCATCGAAAAAGCCGAGTAATGGCAAGCGCTCTTGGCTTAAAACTATTTGGTCATTTAGCTGGAAGGCGGGTGTCGCGTTAGCTGCGGTATTGTTGTTTGTTGGGATTTATCTCGATAGTGTGGTTAAAGATCGTTTTGACGGCCAGTTGTTTGATCTACCAACTGTCGTTTATGCGCGTATCCTCAATTTAAGTCCGGGTGAGAACATTACCATCAAAGAGATGCGTAATGAGCTTGATGTATTGAACTACCGTAAGGTGAGTCAGCCTCGTTACCCTGGTGAATACTCTTCTTCTTCAACGCGTATTGAGCTTATTCGTCGTCCGTTCGAGTTTGCTGATGGCCCTGAGCCTGATCGTCACGTCATGCTGCATTTTTCAAGCAGTGGTCTACAGCGCATTCAATCTTTGGAATCCAAAGGCGATCTTGGTTACCTGCGCATTGAACCTAAGATGCTAGGAATGTTGGAAAAAGATCAGAATGAACAGCGCCTGTTCTTACGTCGAGATCAATTCCCAGAAGTGCTTGTCGATGCGCTGTTAGCAACCGAAGACCGTGATTTTTATCAGCATGATGGTGTTTCGCCGCTGGCGATTGGCCGTGCACTTGTTGCTAACATCAAAGCGGGTCGCACCGTTCAGGGCGGCAGTACCTTGACTCAGCAGCTAGCGAAAAACTTATTCCTGACACGCGATAAAACCTTATGGCGAAAAGTCCGTGAAGCATACATTGCTCTGATTCTGGACTACCGCTACAGTAAAGACCGTATTCTTGAAGCTTACCTAAACGAAGTTTACTTAGGTCAGAGCGGTGGGGATGCCATTCATGGTTTTGCTTTGGCATCGCGTTACTACTTCGGTCAACCGATTCAAGAGCTTCGTATCGACCAACTCGCTATGTTAGTTGGTATGGTGAAAGGACCGTCTTACTACAACCCAATTCGCTACCCTGAGCGCACTAAAACCCGTCGTGACTTGGTATTGCGTCTGTTGATGCAACAAGACATGTTGACTGCAGAGCAGTACGAACAAGCGGTAAATCGCCCGCTCGATACACAGAGCAAACCTCGTATCGCGAGTCGTCAGCCGGCGTACTTCCAACAACTGAACATTGAGCTGAAAGAAAAAGTAGGTGATAACTTCAAAGCTGAAACAGGCTTACGTTTGTTTACTTCTCTCGACCCTGTATCGCAAAGTAAGTTAGAGCAAGCTATCGCGAAGAAAGTCCCTGAGCTTGCTAAACGTGCCGGAAAAGATCTAGAAGCCGCTGCCGTTGCGGTAGATCGCCATAGTGGTGAAATCCGTGCCATGGTCGGTGGTAAACGCGTTGGTTATGAAGGCTTTAACCGTGCCTTGAATGCGAGTCGTCCGATTGGCTCTTTGGTTAAACCTGCCATCTATTTAACCGCGTTAGAGCAACCTGAGAAATACAACCTTGCAACGACCCTGCACGATACGCCGTTAAGCCTAAAGGGCAGTAAAGGTTCGGTTTGGTCACCACGCAACTTCGACCGTAAGTTCCGTGGCGATGTGCCGTTGTACTTAGCCTTAGCGAAATCCCTCAATGTACCAACGGTACGTTTGGGTATGGAGCTGGGTATTCCAGAAGTTTCGGATACTTTAGAGCGATTGGGGGTTGATAAGAGCGAAATTCGCCCAGTACCTTCGATGTTCCTTGGTTCATTCTCACTGACACCATTTGAAGTGGCACAGATGTATCAAACGGTCACTAACTCAGGCAAGCGCGCTAAGTTATCGGCATTACGCTCGGTGATCGACATGGATGGTAATGTACTTTACCAGTCATTGCCGCGCTCATCTCAAGCGGTTGATCAGCAAGCTGCGTGGCTAACGACTTACGCGATGAAGCAAGGTGTTGCTCAAGGTACGGGACGCTTCCTACAAAGCCAGTTCGCATGGGCTGCGCTAGCCGGAAAAACGGGTACCAGTAACGATAGTCGTGACAGTTGGTTCGTGGGTGTCGATGGCCGTGAAGTAACCACAGTGTGGCTTGGTCGCGATGATAACAAGTCTACCAAACTGACTGGTTCAAGTGGCGCATTACGTGTTTACGCGGAATACCTAAAGCAACGCATCCCTGAGCGACTAGAGTTGCCTTGGCCAAAAGAAGTGACCACATTAGGTTTCCAAAAAGCTGCTACTGGCGCGCTGGAAATGAACTGTCGCAGTGAATACAAGCTGCCAGTGTGGGACAAGTCTGGGCAAATCAAACAGCAGTGTGAGAAAAAATCAAACTGGTTGAATAGCTTATTTGATTGGTAGGGCTACCAAAAACACCATCACTGACTTGTGAAGTTGTTCAAATCTTAGTAAAAATAACTGTTCAATATTCAGCAAAGGAAGAAGTGAATGTTCAAAAAGTCGATTTTAAACCCGTGGGGGCGTTATGTTGCGCTATGGGTCTGCTCCTTTTTGATCGCAACGCCTTCCTTTGCAAAGCACGTTGATGATGATCACTCTCGCCCTAAAATCGCGGTGGTATTAGCTGGCGGTGGGGCGAAAGGTGCGGCTCATATCGGTGTACTAAAAGCACTCGAAGAAATGCACATTCCGGTCGACATTATTACGGGCACTAGCATGGGGGCTTATGTCGGTGGCCTGTACGCTACTGGCATGAGCGCGGATGAAATCGAAAGCTTTATCTACAGCGTCGATTGGAACAGCGGTTACCGAGACCGTGTTGACCGCAGCCAACGTCGTGTCCGCGACAAAGAATACGAAGACCGTTATCAAATCACCACAGACCTTGGCTTAAGATTCGGGGAAATCCGTTCACCAACCGGCGTAGTACAAGGGCAGAACATGCTACGAATTCTACGTGAAACAACGGGTAACTTAGGCCGATTCAGCTCTTTTGATAATCTTGCGATCCCATACCGTTCGGTAGCGACTGACATTGTCGAGTTAGAAGAGGTCGTTCTCGATAACGGTTATCTGGTTGATGCCATGATGGCGAGTATGTCGGTTCCTGGTGCGCTCCCTCCCTATGAGCTCAATGGTCACATGCTGGTGGACGGTGGTGTTGTCAATAACATGCCAGTCGATGTTGCTCGTGCAATGGGCGCCGATATTGTGATTGCGGTGGATATCAGCACCGACTACAAAAGCAAAGAAGACTTCACAGGATTATTCACGGTTGCCGACCAACTCTCCAACTATCTTGTCCGTCGCAGCACTCAAGAACAAGCTGAAACCTTAAGTGGGGATGATGTATACATTCGTCCTGATGTGGGACAAATGGAGACGGTAGAGTTCGAAAAAATGCCAAGTGCTTTTCAAGCGGGCTATGACATTACCAAAGGTCTTCAATCCAAACTTGAAAGCTTGAGTGTGTCGAATGCTGAGTACCAGCAATACATCGATCACAAACAAGAGATACGAAAAGAACTCAAATATGGTGATCAGCGTGTTGTTGATCAGATCGTCCTAGTAAATAACACCCACTACAGCGATGTACTCCTGACAAACCGTTTGGAGCTGGATACTGGGCGCCCATTGAAAACCGCAGAGATCGAAAAGGCGGTTGAAAACCTGTATGCCCTAGATCGTTTTGAATTGATCACCTACCACTTTGAAGAAATTGACGGGGTAAACCTGCTCGTCTTTGAGGTGAATGAAAAATCTTGGGGACCAAACTACCTTAACTTCCGCTTCTTTTTGGAAGATGACTTCGATACGGATAGTCAGTACGGCATTGGTATGTCGGCCAACTTTACCAATTTGAACTCTCATGGAGCAGAACTGACATTCAACGTTGAGATGGGAACGGATAAGTTGATTGAAGCGGAGTTATACTCTCCGGTCCTTTCGAGCCAAGAATTATTTGTTTCCAGTAAGCTCAATTACAACAATGAAAACCGTAACTGGCCTTTTACTGAAATAGAAAACCCAGACATCGGTTCAGTGTATGACTTCCTTCCGGTTTCTTATACCGAGTTCATTACCGAGCTCGCTGCGGGTGTGCAACCGACACTGTGGCAAGAATTCCGTATTGGTGGGCGCTACACCAAAGGTGGCATCGAAGCATCAACCATTGGTTCTGCAGGAACTTTTGATTATCAGCGTTTAGGGGTGTTTGCCAACTACCGTTTGGATACGCTAGATGATTTTGCATTCCCAACGCGAGGTATGCTGATTGATTTGGATTACTTAGTGTCTCACGACAAGAGCCCAGAGGATTTCCGTCAAACCAGCCCAAGCGGTGAAATTGAAGATACCGTGTATGAAATTACGGCGCGTTTCAAAGGGGCGGCGACATACTCCCGTCATACTTTAGTCGGACAAGCAGAATACAGCTTTGTTGAGAGCAAAAACTCTTCTATCCCTCTTGATCCTCGTGAGCTTGGCGGCTTCTTGAATTTGTCAGGGATTCCACGTAACAGCCTCATTGGGCAGAACTTATTCTATACCAGCTTGGTGTATCGTTATAAATGGATGGATAACGACTTCGGGCTGTTTGAGGCACCAGTATATGTAGGTGCATCCCTTGAACATGGTGGTGTTTGGTCAGACAACGATCTCAAGTTGCATGAGGCGCCACTGTATAATGCTGCGTCGGTTTTCTTTGGAGTAGACTCTCCAATTGGGCCGATCATGTTGGCATACGGTCGTACAGAGCAAGATTTAGATGCTGTGTACCTGATCGTTGGAACATCATTTAAATAACCGGGAATAGGACAGCAAGATCTCCGCATATTTAGCCAAAATTTACCGGACTTTAGTCGTAAGTTGCTATGTTGGTCAAAATGATGAGATTTTAATTTAAGGTTAAATTTGCTATCCTTTCGCCCACAGTTTGGCCTCTACGGCGCTGTTTCTCAATCAGAATTGAATGAAAACAAGGGCAATGGAGAGCCAAGTTTCCAAGGATGTTCACTCCTTTACTTTGAAAAATAGTAATTAAAAAGGAGGAACCGCAATGAGAGGAAAAAAGTCGTGCTTGAAGCCTACCGTAAACACGTCGAAGAGCGTGCTGCCGAAGGAGTTGTTCCTAAACCGCTAGACGCTGAACAAGTTGCTGGACTTGTTGAACTTCTGAAAAATCCCCCACAAGGTGAAGAAGCATTTATTCTTGACCTACTAGAGAACCGTATCCCACCGGGTGTAGATGAAGCTGCTTATGTAAAAGCGGGTTTCCTAACGGCGGTAGCAAAAGGTGAAGTGGAATCACCATTAGTAAGCCGTGAAAAAGCGGCTGAGCTACTAGGTACGATGCAAGGCGGTTACAACATCGCGCCTCTAGTTGAATTCCTAGATGATGACCTACTGGCACCAATCTCAGTTAAAGCGTTATCTCATACCCTACTGATGTTTGATGCTTTCTATGATGTTGAAGAGAAAGCCAAAGCTGGCAACGCATTCGCGCAACAAGTCCTGCAATCATGGGCAGACGCAGAATGGTTCACATCGAAGAAGAAAGTCGCGGAACAGATTACTGTTAAAGTATTTAAAGTTACTGGTGAAACCAACACCGATGACTTGTCTCCAGCACCAGATGCTTGGTCTCGTCCTGATATCCCAGTACACGCAAAAGCGATGCTGAAGATGGAGCGTGATGGCATCGTGCCAGATCAACCAGGCAGCGTTGGTCCTATCAATCAGATTGAAGAGCTACAAAAAGACGGCATCCCATTAGCCTACGTGGGTGATGTTGTTGGTACGGGCTCTTCTCGTAAGTCCGCGACTAACTCAGTGCTTTGGTTTATGGGCGAAGATATCCCATACGTACCAAACAAGCGCACTGGTGGTATCTGTTTAGGCGGTAAGATTGCTCCTATCTTCTACAACACAATGGAAGACTCTGGCGCACTCCCAATCGAACTAGACGTACAGAACATGAACATGGGTGATGTCATTGATATCTTCCCATACGAAGGCGTTGTACGTAAAAACGGTGAAGAGATCTCTAGCTTTGAACTGAGCAAAGTACTGCTTGATGAAGTTCGTGCTGGTGGTCGTATTCCACTTATCATTGGTCGTGGCCTAACAAGCCGTGCTCGTGCATCACTGGGCCTAGAAGAAACAGACCTGTTTGCTAAGCCAGTTGACCCTTCAGAATCTGACAAAGGTTACACACTAGCTCAGAAGATGGTAGGTAAGGCATGTGGCGTTGAAGGTGTACGTGCAGGTCAATACTGTGAGCCTAAGATGACCACAGTTGGCTCTCAAGATACAACCGGTCCTATGACTCGTGATGAGCTAAAAGACCTTGCGTGTCTGGGGTTCTCTGCTGATCTTGTGATGCAGTCATTCTGTCACACGTCTGCTTATCCAAAACCAGTCGATGTAAACACGCACCATACTCTACCTGACTTCATCATGAACCGTGGCGGTGTATCACTTCGTCCGGGTGATGGTGTCATTCACTCATGGCTAAACCGCATGCTTCTGCCTGATACTGTAGGTACAGGTGGTGACTCGCATACTCGTTTCCCGCTAGGTATTTCATTCCCAGCAGGCTCCGGTCTTGTTGCGTTCGCTGCAGCGACAGGTGTTATGCCACTGGATATGCCAGAGTCAATCTTGGTGCGCTTTAAAGGTGAAATGCAGCCGGGTATTACGCTACGTGACCTTGTGCATGCGATTCCTTACTACGCAATTCAACAAGGTCTATTGACGGTTGAGAAAGCAGGTAAGATCAACGAGTTCTCTGGTCGCGTACTAGAAATAGAAGGTGTTGAGCACCTAACGGTCGAGCAGGCATTCGAATTATCAGATGCGTCAGCAGAGCGTTCAGCAGCAGGTTGTACCGTTAAGCTATCTCAAGAGTCTATCGAGGAATACCTAAGCTCAAACATCACCATGCTTAAGTGGATGATCTCGGAAGGTTACGGCGACCGTCGTACTATCGAGCGTCGTATCACAGCGATGGAAGAGTGGTTGGCTAATCCAGAGTTGATGGAAGCGGATGCAGACGCGGAATACGCGCACATCATCGAAATCGACCTAGCAGATATTCACGAGCCAATCCTATGTGCACCGAACGATCCAGATGACGCTCGTCTTCTATCAGAAGTTCAAGGCACACAGATTGATGAAGTGTTCATCGGTTCTTGTATGACTAACATTGGTCACTTCCGTGCAGCAGGTAAACTGCTAGAGCAATTCGGTGGTCAATTAGATACTCGTCTATGGGTAGCGCCACCAACGAAGATGGACCGCGACCAACTGACGGAAGAGGGTTACTACGGTATTTACGGCCGCGCAGGTGTTCGTATTGAAACTCCTGGGTGTTCGCTATGTATGGGTAACCAAGCACGTGTAGCAGACAAAGCAACAGTAATGTCGACTTCAACGCGTAACTTCCCGAACCGTCTAGGTACAGGTGCAAATGTATACCTTGCTTCAGCTGAGCTAGCGGCGGTTGGTGCAATTCTAGGTAAGATTCCAACGAAGGAAGAGTACTTGGAATACGCGAAGCAAATCGATGCGACAGCTGCAGATACTTACCGTTACTTGAACTTCCACAAGATGGATGAGTACACCAAGAAAGCGGCTGAGGTTATCTTCCAAGAGCCAGCATAATTTTAGCGAGCTTTGCTAATACTTAATTAAGCGCCCACCATTTGGTGGGCGCTTTTTTCTTTGTAGAACGCTGCGTTTCGAGATATTAGAACTACGTCATTTCCTAGATTGGGAGATGAGGGAGTCGAAATCTCTTTTAGACAAAGTCTTGAGAGATCCCCAACTCG
>NZ_JAHGAH010000344.1:0-4176 GCF_030248475.1 Vibrio sp. D173a | reverse complement strand
TCCACAATTCCAGTCGCACTGCCCGTTGTGGTTGGGATCAGGCTCATGCCACATGCACGTGCACGACCAGCAAAGATCAACACGCCCTAGTTTTAAGAACAAGAAATGAATAATTTCTGTTCATTATCTATTTGTGTGATTTACAGACAAAAAAACACCGGCGCGTTGCCGGTGTTTATCAAATAAATCTTCGAGAGGCTCGATGATTATAGGAAGTGCAACGTCGCGTTTACAGAGAACGTACCGATGTCGTCTTTACCCGCTGTGTAGTTCATGTAGCTTGCGCCAACAGACATAGGGCCGAAAATGAAGTATTCCGCACCTACACCGTACATTAGATCCACATCATCGTCGTCTTTGCCGCCAGAAACTTTCTTATCCCACTGGTGGATACCGCCTTTCGCGTAAACATGCAGAGGACCGAAGTCGATGCTTGGTTTAAGTGCAGCGTAGTAAGAAGTCAGTTTAGTTTCTTGACCAGCGATCTTGAATTCACCGTGTTGAGTAACACCCGCTTCGATACCGATGATTGGCAGAATACCTGTACCTACGTGTACAGAGTAAGACGTGTCTGTTTCGCCCTTGTAGTCAGACTGACCTACAGAAGCACCACCATAAATCCATGAATCTGCCATTGCTGCAGAAGAAGCACTTAGAAGTGCCACTGCCAATAGAGTTTTCTTCATCATCAACCTTTACTCTTTATTATCACCCACATCTGCACCCGCAGAGGTCGGTACTGCAAATACAAGGGAGGCGAACTATTGCCTCCCTTATGACTTAAAATCACTTGTGGGTAAATAGCAGCAATTACTGTACCAATCACGCCTGTCACTGAACAAACCATTGATTATTCAGCAATCCCCACAAGAAAAAACTGCCGCTATTTTACTGAACGATTAGCAAGCATCAATCGCATTTTTGACACGTTTATCAGAAACTGGGTACGGAGTGCCCAATTGTTGAGCAAAAAAGCTCACGCGAAGCTCTTCGATCATCCAACGAATCTCTTTCACGTTCTCTGGAATCACCATGCCTTTCGGAATTTTGTTGAGCAGCTCTTTGTAGTCGCTCGTCACTGATTCCACTTTCAGCATGTGCAAACGGTCTTTGTTTGGATCGATCGGCAGCTTCTCCATACGACGCTCAATCGCACGCATGTAACGCAGAATATCTGGCAGGCGTTTCCAGCCACATTCTGTCGCAAAGCCCTTGAAGATCAACCCTTCGACTTGTGCTTTGATGTCCGATAATGCGAACGCCATGGTGAAATCGATCTTGCCTTTCAACTTCTTATTGATGTTGAAAGCGGTCGTCAGAATGGTTTCCACTTGCTGCGCAATTTCCACCACGGTATCACCAAGTTCAGCACGAACGTGTTCTTTCAGCGCGTCAAACTTCTCTGGCTCCCAAACCAAACCGCCCTGCTCTTCAATAAGCTTATCGACACCACACGCGATACAGTCATCAATCAGGTCCAGCACCTTGCCGTAAGGGTTAAAGTACAGCCCCAACTTCGACTTGTTCGGCAAGTTAGAGTGCAGGTATTTGATTGGCGACGGCACGTTCAGCAAAATCAGACGACGCTGACCCGCTTGCATTGCCGTGACCTGCTCGTATTCGGTCTCGTACAGTTTGATTTCAACACTGTCTTTAGAATCCACAATCGCCGGGTACGCTTTAACGTCGTAACCGCCGCGTTTTTGTTGGTATACCTTCGGTAACTCACCAAAGCTCCACGTGTGCAGACCTTGTTGCTCAATGTCGTCATCCGCTACTTTTGAAAGGGTTTCTTGAACTTTATCTTTCAAGCTCTCTTTCAATTCATGAAGGTCTTTATTTTCCTTCAACTTGCGATTTCTATGGTCAACCGCGCGGAAAGTCACCTTCAAGTGCTCCGGAATTTGATCCATATTCCAATCTTCGCGCAGAACTTCCACACCCGTCATTCGACGCAACTCTTTCTCCAATGAGTCCAGTAGTGGCGCTTCCATCGGCGTTGCACGAGCTAAGAAAGCATCGGCGTAGTTTGGTGCAGGAACAAAGTTCTTACGCACTGCCTTCGGCAGCGATTTAATCAAACTCACCACAAGCTCATGGCGTAAACCTGGGATCTGCCAGTCAAAACCCGCAGGCTCAACTTGGTTCAAGATCGGCAACGGCAAATGAACCGTTACACCGTCACTATCATCACCCGGTTCAAACTGGTAGCTCAACTTGAGTTTCAGGTTGTTTTGGTACCAGAAGTTCGGGTAATCCAAATCAGTAACGTGGCTTGCATCGCCCTTGAACAGCATCTCTTTTTCAAAGTTCAGCAGTTCTTTGTTATCTTTTGATGCTTTCTTCCACCACGTATCGAAGTGTTTGCCAGAGACCACTTCAGTGCCAACGCGTTGGTCGTAGAAATCAAACAGCTCATCGTCATCCACCAAGATGTCACGACGACGCGACTTGTGTTCAAGTTCTTCCACTTCTTGAAGAAGCTTACGGTTTTGCTTAAAGAACGCGTGTTTGGTTTCCCACTCGCCTTCCACTAGCGCGCTACGAATGAATAGCTCACGACTTACAGTAGGATCGATACTGCCGTAGTTCACCAAACGCTTCGGTACAATTGGCACACCGTAAAGCATCACTTTCTCGTGCGCCAAAACTGCTGCACGTTTCTTCGACCAATGCGGCTCGCTGTAGCTGCGCTTAATTAGGTGCTTCGCTAACGGTTCAATCCACTCTGGTTGAATCTTCGCGATGATACGGCCCCAAAGTTTTGAGGTTTCCACCAGTTCAGCAGACATGATCCACTTAGGTTGTTTCTTGAATAGACCTGATGCAGGGAAGATATGGAAACGAGCGTTACGCGCGCCTTGATATTCATTCTTCTCTTGGTCTTTCATACCGATGTGCGACAACAAACCAACAAGGATTGAGCTGTGTACGCCATGGTACGACGCAGGCTCATCGTTAAGTTTGAATTCCATTTCACGCATCGACTGATGAATTTGGAAGTACACATCTTGCCACTCACGCACGCGTAAGTAGTTCAAGTAATCTTGTTTACATTGCTTGCGGAACTGGTTACCCGTTAGCGCTTTTTGCTGCTTCTGGATGTAATCCCACAGGTTCACAAACGTCAGAAAATCTGACTCTTCATGGAAGAAACGTTTGTGCTTGTCATCTGAAGATTGCTGCTTGTCACTTGGACGCTCACGCGGGTCTTGAATCGACAATGCTGCAGCGATGATCATCACTTCTTTCAACGCACCTTGCTTTGGTGATTCCAATACCATACGTGCTAAACGTGGGTCGATTGGAAGACGTGCAAGTTGACGACCAATGCTGGTTAGGCGTTTCTTCGATTCTTTCGCATCAGAATTGATTGCACCCAACTCTTCTAGAAGGCGAACACCGTCTTGAATGTTACGTTTGTCAGGCGCTTCCACAAATGGGAAGGCTTGAATGTCGCCCAGACCAAGTGCCGTCATCTGTAAGATAACCGACGCTAGGTTGGTACGCAGGATCTCAGGATCGGTAAACTCCGGACGTGACTCAAAATCTTCCTCTGAGTACAGACGGATACAGATACCCTCTTCCACACGACCACAACGACCTTTACGCTGGTTCGCACTCGCCTGAGAAACTGGCTCGATTGGTAGACGCTGAACTTTAGTACGGTAACTGTATCGGCTGATACGTGCCGTACCCGGATCGATCACGTATTTGACGCCCGGAACCGTCAACGAGGTTTCTGCTACGTTGGTTGCCAGTACAATGCGGCGACCAGTATGAGGTTGGAAGATCTTGTTCTGTTCACCCGCCGACAAACGCGCGTAAAGCGGCACAATTTCCGTGCTCTTCAGATTACGTTTAGACAGTGCGTCAGCGGTATCACGGATTTCACGCTCACCGTTCATGAAGATCAGGATGTCACCTAAACCTTCATCGCACAGTTCGTCTACCGCTTCGAAGATACCTTCAAGTTGGTCACGATCATTATCGTCATCACCACTTAGTGGGCGGTAACGCGTTTCTACTGGGTAAGTACGACCTGACACTTCAAGAATTGGGACATTGTTGAAGTGTTTTGAAAAACGCTCAGGGTCGATGGTTGCCGACGTGATGATCACTTTCAGATCAGGACGGCGTGGTAGTAACTCTTTCAAGTAACCCAAGATGAAATCG
>NZ_JAHGAH010000343.1:0-3199 GCF_030248475.1 Vibrio sp. D173a | reverse complement strand
CTGTCTATCAAAAAGTATACCTTTTTGAACACCTGCAATGGAAATAACGTTCTGTTTATCACCTTTGTCAGAAACCACATTTCGCAAATCATCACGGAAGGTAACAGATTTTTAGTGTGCGCAGCAAAACACTAAAAATCTGTTACCTGAAAATTTAGGGCTCCATCAGCTCCATGCGGTGATAGAAGACCGAATCAAACTGCATGTCTTCAGGCATAGTGATGATCCCCATGCGAACACTCTCGATCGCTAATTTATGATGCTCAGTAAGCTCGCCATTTACCGGATACGAAAGAACAATATTGAATGCCTCTTTTGCCAGCAGCAACATTGGGTTGTCTGGTACCGTCTCTGCTGCGAGTTTAGCACGCTCTTGCGCTTCACCTTTATTGTCGCTCTTCTGCTTCCACTCAAACAAGAACTCTAAAGCGACAATGCTTTTTCCTCGGTAACGAGCTTTATAACCATAAGATCCAGACTCCTCATCCACGAGGAACGCCAATTCTTTCTGTACTTCTTCATTAGAAGCAAGTTCCTCGATAGGTTTACGGATACAACGCTCTAGGAAAACCTTATTGTTCCCATAACTCGACTTTGTCAGCGTGCCTTTCTCATCTAATAAACCAAACAGACCATGCAGCTGTTCGATAGATTGCTCATGTAACTTCATTCCCGGTTTTTTAAAACGAGATAAAATGCTATATAGACGCTTAGAGTGCTCCGACTTCAACCTTCTAAAAGATAGGTGGTTAATCTGAGCATGACCCGCCGATTGGGCCAGATAAGCATCCATAAGTTCAGCGTTCGGTACCATGATCAATGCACCTTTCTTATACGCCACTCGGCTAAAGAGCGGCATAAAATCAAACTCTTGCTCAACATCGTTCATTAAACCCACTTTACGAGAAGATAGGCGTTTAGCCATTGGTTTTAATGTTGGATATAGTTGCTTTGCAGATAAACCAAACCACTCTTTCAACACTTCAGATTGAAAAGTATATTCAGGTGCATAAACATGACGACCTTCTTGGTAGGCAACCCAATGATCTTCATGCAAGCGCGATAAAAACAACGCAAAGGTATCATGTTCTCGAGCGGTTAAACCAAGTTGACTAAATACAAGCGCATGACTTTTTTTGAAAAAGTCGTTCGGCAACTCTCGATAATCTTCGGTGGTAATTAGTTGGCGACGGTCGGTCATAGTAATTAGCTTCAGGTAACAAATTTTTAGTCTCAAACAAGAATAAGACTAAATATCCGTAACCTCAAGAATAAAAAAGCCATTAATTGACTAAATTCCTGTAACCTTCCCAAAAATGTTATCCATATCTAACTAATCCAATAGATCTGAGGATAAAAATCGGCGAGACACTAAAAATCTGTTACCCAAACACTAAGAAACAGATCATAAACACTAATAACTTGTTACCTACACACTAATCAGAAGAACAAACAAACTAATTAGAAGATCTATTACACTAAGATTACGTAACCTAAAGGCCACTATTTAATTGATTTAAAAAGGGTTTTTGGCTCTTATAGATCTTATATACTTTATAGATCATATAGAACATATATACTGTTATAGATGCTGTGGAAAAGTGAATAACCGACGTTCGAAGCTTTTTAACTCACTTATCCACATCAAAAGAACTAATCTAAAACCCAAACTCATAAAGATCGAAAAATGGGTATCAGAGTGCAGTTGTTAGTTCAAAGCAACTCGATGAATTTTGCTCTACAAACCGCTTTTGAAGCGTTACAAACTTACAAGGCGTTATGGAATCATACCGCCTTGAACAAGTGTCTAAAATCTTCACTAAGAGCGTTTGAGGCGCTCTAATGGCTATTTCTAGTTCCAAGGCATTTTGACAAACTACAGAAGTATGCAAGTCCAGTAGAGCAATACCTTTTGCAATCATAGAGCCCCCACTAAGAACGCTTTTCTAAAAGAAGAAGCTCAATATCAATGAAAATTGTATTTTCAAAGTAACTGACAAATGTAGGAAAGTTATTAACCCCCTTCAAATAAGCATCATGAGCCTCAAAAATACAGCCCTTCAACATGGCAATTACATTGTCATTGTAAAGGAAATCATCAGTGGTGATATCTATATCATGCGTAATAGCCCAAAGGCGAAGAATGCGATCATTAATAGTAACTGAAGTACGCTTATTGGTTTCTGGGTGTGGGTAAGAAATTTTCATGTTAGCCTCCTTAGTTGGTGAGTTAATAATAACTCAAATCAGTGACTGAGTCAATATAAACTCACCATAAAAACCAAAGTGCGCACTGTACGAGGGCGCATTCACTAGAAATATTTGCCTTATAAAAAGTTATTCATGAATTGCTAATGTATGGTTTTGCGAAAATGAACTTTGTCCAGAGGCTTCATATGCCTGAAATTTTACTCGTGGCACTTTTCTCCCAAAGTGCCAGCTAGCTCAGACCTACCCTATTTCTTATAAGCGTGAAAGTTTACTCACAATGTGTGACTGTAGGTTTGCTTTACCTGTTATCCGAGAAAGTGTCGTTCATCCGACCAATATAGGTGCGTCCCGTTGTTGCAATATCATGGATGTGTAGAAAACAACTTATTCGCTAACATTTTAGTAATACTGACAGTTGAATCGCCAACTGACATATCGTAGTTTGTTTCATTGTAACAACAAGTCTCATAGAAACTAACAGGCTCATCTCTTTAAGGAATTAAGGATTGCTAACGGTGCTTTCAAGTCGTTCTCCAGTAAAACAATTGCGCAACTGCTACCTTGTCGCAGGAGTGATCTTTCTGCTTAGCTGGGTTTACTGGCCTGCCGCTAGTCTTTGGCTGGTATTCATTGCTTGGGTTTGTTTTTGCAGGCATAAGGCATCGACTGCGTTATTGCAGCATGTGTATTGGAATATATTGCAGTCTATAGGGTTATATATTGGCCTACATTTAGCGGCTCTTGGTGCAATTCTGAACGCTAATAGATTCAAATATGGCGGCCTATTTTCAGCAACGGGCGCTGAAAATTTTGTTTATTTACTTAGCTTCGGCTTACTTGGGGCGCTATTGTGGATTACTGGTAATATATGGCCAATCATCCGCCTCGTTAAAGGTCACCGCCGCTTTACATCAGCCTTGAAGCAAGAAAAGGGTTCTGTCCAGAAATGTGCCGAAGTGGCATGAAACACGAAAATGCCCCATTCCTT
>NZ_JAHGAH010000342.1:0-6990 GCF_030248475.1 Vibrio sp. D173a | reverse complement strand
TTAACTGATCGGAGTTACCGCAAGGGGCCCTTTTTGTTTGGAGTAATAACTCCCTCTAACTCCCCCTTGAAAATGGGGAGGACCGGGCTGAGATCGCTTTTACCTATGAAATCACAGCGCACATCATATTAATTGTCGACTGGTACTTCACACTAAGCGCACTCCGATCTAGTCCCCTCCCCTTTCTAAGGGGAGGGTTAGGGAGGGGTCAAGAACGCAAAGGGAGCACCAGTGCCACAACGAACTTTTAACTTAAAGTACCAAAAGCAAATCAGGAGTCAGTTACGTGCAAATATGCCAAAACCTGAAGAGGTACTCTGGCAAAGAATCAGACGTAAACAGCTTGGCGTAAAGTTTCGACGGCAACATGGCATTGGTCGCTATATTGTTGACTTCTATTGTGCGGAATTGAACTTAGTTATTGAGATTGATGGCGATAGCCATTTCTCTGATGAGGGAAAAGAGAAAGATACAATTAGGGATTCATTCATGGAAACATTGGGGATTAAGGTTCTGCGATTTACCAACGAAGAAGTGATGAAGCAAACCGAGTCTGTTTTGGAAAGGATTATTCAATTTAGTTTGGAGTAATAACCCCCTCTAACTCCCCCTTAAAAATGGGGAGGACCGGACTGAGAGCGCTTTTTGGTTCGCTGACTTATTCAAATACCAAAACTGTATTTAGTTAGAAGCAATAACCCCCTCTAACTCCCCCTTGAAAATGGGGAGGACCTGACTGAGATCGCTTTTGGTTCGCTGACTTGTTCAAATACCGAAACTAGATTTAGTTCGGAGCAACAACCCCCTCTAACTCCCCCTTGGAAATAGGGAGGACCGGACTGAGAGCGCTTTTTGGTTCGCTGACTTGTTCAAATACCGAAACTGGATTTAGTTCGGAGCAGCAACCCCCTCTAGCTCCCCCTTGAAAATGGGGAGGACCGGACTGAGATCGCTTTTACCTATGAAATCACATCGCACATCATATTCATTGTCGACTGGTGCTTCACACTAAGCGCACTCAAGTCTAGTCCCCTCCCCTTTCTAAGGGGAGGGTTAGGGAGGGGTTCTGTTACAAACTCAAAATCACGCCAGCGATTGATGCACTCATCAAGTTCGCCATTACGCCTGCTGCAATTGCACGGAAGCCGTATTTCGAGATGAATGAACGCTTCTCTGGCACTAATGAACCTAGGCCGCCAATTAGCATTGCCATGGTTGAGATGTTTGCGAAACCACACAGTGCGAAGGTTACGATAGCTTGTGAGTGTGCGCTTAGCTGAGACTTCACTTCCATCAGTTGGATGAAGGCTACGAACTCGTTTACCACAATCTTGTTACCGATCAGAGAGCCTGCCACGATAGCTTCATTCCAAGGAATACCTAGCAACCATGCGATTGGTGCGAATAGGTAGCCAAGTACTAGCTCGAAGCTCAGTTCCATACCGAACAAACCGCCGAACCAGCCTAGAATGCCGTTTAGCATCGCGATAACACTCACGAACGCCAATAGGGTTGCACCTACCGCAACTGCGATACGTAGACCAGACATTGCGCCGTCTGCCATTGCTTCAACCACGTTGGTTGCGCGTGGCATTTCTACTTGGTCTAGATCCATATCCTGTGCTGCGCTGTCTGTCTCTGGCATCATAATTTTTGCCATTAGAAGACCCGCTGGTGCTGACATGAATGCCGCTGCGATTAGGAAGTTAAGATCCACACCCAGTGATGCGTAACCCACTAGCGTGCCACCTGCAACCGATGCCAAACCACCAGTCATTACTGCGAAGAACTGAGAATCGCTCATGTGCTTCAGGTATGGCTTTACTACTAGCGGCGCTTCAATCATACCAACGAAGATGTTCGCTGTTGCAGATAGCGATTCTGCACGGCCTGTGCCTAGCAAACGCTGTAGACCACCACCGATCAGGTTGATCACTTTTGGCATTAGACCAATGTGGTACAAACCAGAAATCAGCGCTGAGAAGAAGATGATGATACCTAGAACATTAATCGCGAAAGTAAAGCCACCTGTTGCTAGGTTGCCAAATAGGAACGCGATGCCCTCTTGACCGTAGTTGATTAGGTTAGAAACCGCGCCAGTTACTGCGTTAAGCGCTTCTTTACCCGCTGGCACGTAAAGTACCAATAGCGCGAAGATTACTTGCAGAGCAAAAGCCAAAGACACCGTTCGTAGACGAATGTTCTTACGGTTAGTCGAAAGCAGCCATGCTACGAATAGGATGACTACGATACCAAGAATTGAGTTCATAAAATGAATCCGACAAAAGGGGGAACAGGAAAGGCGTCGGATTGTATAGAGTGAAAGAAATGCTGCAAGTTAGGGATGTTAACAGGCTGAGAATCTCGCCTGACCACTATTTAACCAGCAAAATAACTCATTGAATTAAATAAAGATAAACGTTTGCCTAAAGTTATTATTTCCAAATGGAAAAGATGTTTCTGGATTTGGAAAAATTTTGTGATTCAAATCACCTTATGTATTCCCTACTTCGGAATCGAAATATACGGCGCTAATCGCTGATCCCAGTGGCAAGGCGATCCGATCTTTTGTTTGATGAATTCGATCACTGCTGAGATCTTTTTCGGCATATGCTGACGGCTAGGGTACACCGCATAAAACGGCATGGATTGGCTGGCTTTCCAATCAGGCAGAAGCTGGATCAATTTGCCTGATCGGAATTCATCCCCCAGCAAATAAGTGGCTAAGTAAGCAATCCCCCACCCTGCGATTGCGGCATCACGCACCGCCTCTGCCAAATCGACCGAGTAGTTGCCAGAGACTTTCACGTTGAGCTCTTGCTCGCGATTGGTGAACGCCCAACTGGTGTAGTCACGCTCCCAACTGCGGTAAATAAGGCAGTTGTGCTGCGACAAGTCATTCGGTTCAGTTGGCGTATCGTGCTTAAGTAGATAATCTGACGATGCCGCAACCACGAATTGGCAATCCGCTAAGCGCTGAGCAATGTAGCCTTCTGGTAGGTGTTCATTGTTGGTGATCCACAAATCCAAGCCTTCTTCGAGCATATCGACTTTGTAATCGAACAAATGCACTTCGACTTGCAGTTGCGGGTATTTCTCACGAAGTTCTTGAATGGCAGGAATGATGTGCAACGTGCCAAAAGACTGCGACAAACCAAGACGAACCAAACCAGCGACTTCATCGCGTTGGCTTTCCATCTCTAACGTGGCACTACTTACGGCTTGCACCACTTGCTCACAATGGTGATAGAAGGTTTGCCCAGCTTCGGTTGGCGTGAAGCTGCGCGTGGTACGTTGCACAAGCTTGATGCCTAGTGAAGCTTCTAACTGGCTGAGCTGTTTACTGACGTGAGAAACAGACACGCCTAGGCTCTTTGCCGCAGCGGTAAAGTTCTTATGTTTGATCAACGCTGAGAAGATCACCATTTGTGCAGCACGTTCAGATAACACGCAAACCTCGTTTCAAATAGAGAAAACAAAGGGGTCCGAAGAGCCCCTTTTTATTCGTTTATACATTCAATCTAGAATGTGATGCGGTCAGCTAAGTGACTTACCGCCAGTGCGAAGTAGTAAGAGCGGTTCCACTTCATCAACACATTGTAGTTGTTGTACACCAAGTAAGTACGGCCGTTCTCATCGTCTGGCATGATCAACCAAGCTTTGATGTCTTCGTCCAGCTTAGGTAGTGGACTGCCATCGTATTTGGTGATGCCAAGCTTACTCCACTCTTGCAGGTACTTACCTTTTTCCGCTTCGCGACCTTGCAGGTTGTGGTCAATGCCGTGTGGTACTTTAACCTGACGACCCCAAGTGAACTTATCATCCCAACCAGATTTGCTTAGGTAGTTTGCTGTAGAAGCAAACACGTCCGCTTCTGATTGCCAGATGTCTTTCTTGCCGTCGCCATTACCATCCGCGGCAAAGCGTAGGAATGAGCTTGGCATAAACTGACATTGACCCATCGCACCAGCCCAAGAACCTTTGAAATTCTCTAGATCGATATGACCTTCATCTAGGATTTGTAATGCCGCCATGGTTTCTTTACGGAAGAATTCTTCACGACGACCTTCAAACGCCATGGTCGACAACGCATCGATCACGCGGAAGTTACCGGTGAACTTACCGAAGTTACTTTCCACGCCCCACAGCGCAACGATAAAGCGCGGCTGCACGCCAAACTCATCACCAATGCGTTTTAGCTCAGCGTAGTGCTCTTTATACAGCTGCTTCGCTTGCTTGACCTTCCACTCAGGTACCGCGCGCGGAATGTATTCATCTAACGTCAGTTTCTTCTCAGGTTGGTTACGGTCAGCTTTTACGGCGCGTGGTTTGTATTCCACATCAGCAAAAGCGGCACTAATCACCTGTTCGGAAATGCCTTTATCACGCGCTTCTGCACGCAATTTGTTTAGGTATTCATCAAAGCCATCGCTACTTGCAAAGGCTGAAGTGCACATACCAACGCTGAGCATTGCTGCCAGTATCTTTTTCATATCGCCCTCCTTGAGCGAGGCAGAATTCCCAGATGAAAAGCGGTGACGTTATTCGCCTTTCTGCTGGGCTTTTTGTTCTTTGTATTTTTCTAGTAGGTTTTCCGGCGGAGGCGGAACCTGTAGGAAGAAACCATCATTAATTAATGACGCTTTCACTTTCTCGACATCAACTTGTGCCAAAGTACGACCATCAAGTTTGATTGTCATCACCGGCATAGGCTTACCGAACATCTGCATTAACGTGTCAGGAACCTGTGAGAAATCATCCTTTTTCGGAATATAGAGATAAGTGCCTTCTTTTCTGGAGCTTTTATAAATAGAACAAAGCATGACGAGCCTTTTGTGCTGATTTACCCGCTTTGAGTGCGGATTTTGTTGAAAACGTAAAATTCTCGCAAACTTGATAGCAAATTTGAGATTAATTCACTTATTTGCCCGCTTGAGAACTTGCTGCGCTAAAGGATGAAATATAACATGACAGACCTAGTTTAAGGCAACGCTCTTTCAATAAAGGCAAGAAGTCCACGATGACCCATTCACCTGACCTTAAAGGTAGCAGTTTTACATTGTCAGTTTTACACCTTTCTGACAACGAGATCGCTAAGACTGTCGAATTTTTGCAAGAAAAGGTTTCTCAAGCACCCTCTTTCTTCGCATCCGCACCTCTGGTTATCAATATAGCAAAAGTAGAAGGCGATATTGATTTCACCGCACTTAAACAAGGCATCGCCGATGCAGGGTTTATTCCGGTTGGTGTGACTGGCTGTAAAGATAAACGCGTTCAAAACCTTGCCTCAGAAGCGGGCTTCGCCATCATGTCTGCGAGCAAATCTCCAACTCAAGCACCAGCGAAAATGGCGCCGACCAAAATCGTTCGTACGCCTGTACGTTCTGGCCAGCAGATTTACGCCAAAGACGGTGACTTGGTTGTACTGGCACACGTAAGCGCTGGTGCAGAAGTGATTGCTGATGGCTCTATCCACATTCATGGCACCCTACGCGGACGCGCCATTGCTGGGGCGAGCGGCCAACAAGAAGCCCGAATTATTTGTCACGATTTACAAGCTGAACTGGTTTCCATTGCAGGAGATTACTGGTTGAGCGATCAAATTGAGAGTGAGTATTGGCAAAAGAAAGTAATGATCAGTAAAGCCGAAGAATCATTACATCTAGAAACACTCACGATTTAGTCTAAAAAGGAAATAAAATGGCACGCATTATTGTAGTAACGTCTGGTAAAGGTGGCGTTGGTAAAACCACTTCAAGCGCAGCCATCGCCTCTGGTCTGGCTCTTAAGGGCAAAAAGACTGCGGTGATCGATTTTGATATCGGCTTGCGTAACCTCGATCTTATCATGGGCTGTGAACGCCGCGTGGTGTATGACTTTGTTAACGTCATCAACGGTGAAGCAACGCTTAACCAAGCGATGATCAAAGACAAGCGCACAGATAACCTATTCATTCTTCCAGCTTCTCAAACACGTGATAAAGACGCGCTAACCAAAGATGGCGTGCAACGTGTGTTCACAGAGTTGGATGAAATGGGCTTCGACTTCATCATCTGTGACTCTCCAGCTGGTATCGAGCAAGGTGCTCTGATGGCGCTGTACTACGCAGATGAAGCGATTGTAACGACGAACCCAGAAGTGTCTTCGGTACGTGACTCTGACCGTATCCTGGGTATTTTGGATTCTAAGTCTCTACGTGCTGAGCAAGGTCTAGAGCCAGTTAAGCAGCACCTACTACTGACCCGTTACAACCCTTCTCGCGTAACACAAGGTGAGATGCTAAGCGTTGAAGACGTAGAAGAGATCCTACACATTTCTCTACTGGGCGTAATTCCAGAAAGCCAAGCGGTACTGAATGCATCAAACAAAGGTGTGCCAGTGATCTTTGACGAGAACACAGATGCAGGTATGGCTTACTCTGATACGGTAGACCGCCTACTGGGCAACCAGGTTGAATTTCGTTTCCTTACTGAGGAGAAGAAAGGACTCTTTAAACGACTATTCGGAGGCTAGACATGTCACTACTAGAATTTTTCCGCCCACAAAAGAAAACTTCTGCGAATCTAGCCAAAGAGCGTTTGCAGATCATCGTTGCTGAGCGTCGTAGCCAGAACGATCCTGCGCCTTCTTACTTGCCTCAATTGAAAGAGGACATCTTGAAGGTGATCAGCAAATACGTTGCAATTGATCCAAACATGGTGGATTTAACGTTTGAACACAAGGACGATGATATTTCGGTTCTTGAGCTAAACGTGAAGTTGCCAGAAGACGAGAAGTAATTACTTTTCGGCTTTAATTGAGAGTCTTCCTTTTCGTCATTCTGGTCAACGAGTTACGAACGTGATTCGGTACCTATGACTAGCATGCTCGGGTTATGGATAAAAGGTTTTGAATTCAAAGCGAGCTGTCAGTAGATTCCTAGTCTCACTCAGGTTCGCTGGAATGACCCAAGACCCCTTCGTCATTCTGGACAGCGAGGAACGTATATGG
>NZ_JAHGAH010000341.1:0-5862 GCF_030248475.1 Vibrio sp. D173a | reverse complement strand
TGCCACAGTAATAGTTATGCTGGTTGTTATAGAATCTCATAGAGTCTTCTCCATTTTGGGTTTCGTTGCCTTCCAGCTTAGTCGAGAGGCTAAGTTGGAGGAGAAGGCTCAATGAGTATCAAACACAATAGTGTGTTCACTTCTGCCGAATGTACCCAACAAATAAGAGGTACAAGCAGAGTAAACCAGCCGGGAGACTCGAGAGGAAAAAATATGAAATTCAGACATAAGGTTGTCACCGCCTCTTCTATTTTATTGCTTGTGACTGTGGCGTTGCTGTCGACACAACAAGTTATGACCATCCGTTCACAGATCGAAGAAAACATCGATACCAGCGTGAGTGAGATCCTATCCAGTGTGGGGAACACGGTAGAATCGGAAATGAACGCTAAGAAAGAACTCGCTCAATCCATGACTGAGATTCTTGAAATTAACCCAAGCGACCACGATTACGTGAAAGATGTGCTAGAGAAACCAATGCCAAAATCAAGCTTCTTGGCCATAGGTTATGCTTACGACAGCAACGGATTCGTGATTGAAAACGATGATGGTTGGGAAGCCGGCCCTGATTACGATCCTCGTGTTCGCCCTTGGTTTGTATCAGCAAAAGCAGAAAACAAGCTTGTTGTCACCGATCCTTACGTGGATGTTTCTTCTAAGAAAGTGATCATCTCTATCGGTACTCCAGTGCGCGAAGCTGGCCAGTTTCTCGCAGCCATGTTTTACGATATGGAGCTAACCACCCTTTCTGACTTGGTTAACCAAGTAAACCTATTTGATGCGGGTTACCTTTTCCTAGTAACGGCAGATGGCACGACGATCGCGCACCCAGAAGCCAAATACAACGGCGAGAAGCTCTCAAGCTACCTACCACAAGTAGAGCTAGCATCAGGAGCTCAGCACATCGAGATGAACGGCGACAAATTCATGGTCAGCCTAACCCACATCCCAAGTGAAAACTGGTATGTAGGTGCAGTTGTTGATGAGAGCATTGCGTATGCTGCAGTAGGTAAGCTGCGTAATAGCGCAATCATCTACTCATTGATTGCTGTGATTGCCTCTATCATTGCGCTGACTATCCTTATCCGTACCTTGATGCGCCCTCTTGATGAGCTAAACACTGCAATCCAAGCTGTAGCATCAGGCAAAGGCGATTTGACGCAGCGCTTGGATACCAACACAGATCAAGAATTCTCTGAGCTGGCAAAAGGTTTCAACACCTTTATGGAGAACTTGCAGCATCAAATCATCGAATCGAAGAGCATTTCTGATCAGATCCTAAGTGGTACGCAAATCACCGCTGAAGGCGCTCGTGATTCGGCTTCTGCGATTCAAACTCAGCTGCAAGAACTTGAACAGCTCGCAACCGCAATGCACGAGATGTCAGTGACTGCGACAGAAGTTGCGAACAACGCACAAGGCGCGGCAAGTGCAGCGAAAGAAGCAGACGATGCAACGGTGCAAGGTTCTTCTATCGTGAATGAATCTACAGAGACGATTAACCTGCTTTCAGACAGCATCGATCAAGCAGTTGAGGAAGTGCAAGGTCTTGAGTCAGCAACGGCAAATATCGAAACGATTCTAAAAGTAATCAACGACATCGCAGACCAAACTAACCTACTGGCACTGAACGCAGCAATCGAGGCAGCCCGTGCGGGAGAATCTGGTCGTGGCTTTGCCGTTGTAGCGGATGAAGTTCGTACACTGGCGCAACGTACTCAAGAATCTACTACAGAAATCCGTAGCATGATTGAGCAACTTCAATCTGGCGCTTCCTCTGTTGCAAGTGCTATGCACCAGAGCAAAGGCAGTGCAGTAGAAGCGGTAGAGAAAGCAGAACACGCCAATGACGCTCTACAACGTATCCGCGATGCGATTCAACGTATCTCTGATATGAACCTGCAAATTGCGTCGGCAGCAGAAGAACAAAGCTTAGTAGCAGAAGAAATCAACAACAACACGGTTAACATTAAAGACCTGTCGACCCAAGTTGCTGATTCAGCGAACCGCACCAACGATGCAATGCAAGCACAGCATGAAGACGTTCGTAAGCAAGATGAGATCCTAAACCGCTTTACGGTTTAACTTCTCCTTTTTAACCCAGAACAAACTTCATCAAACAACAAGCAAAACAGCGAGCCAAAGTGCTCGCTGTTTTTTGTTTACAAAGCCACGTGTATGTAACGATCTTTCGAACGCTTATAGTAGAAGTCATCCACTTTTAGGTAAGTAAAATTACCTATCTGAATGTAGGTACCGCGTGGTAGAATGTGTTTGTAATGGTAGTAATGATGTTTTGGTCGCTTGTGCTTAACCACCACAACCTTTTTGTGTTTATGCTTGTGATGGTGATGTCCGTGATGATGTCCGTGCTTGTGGTGATGTTTTGGATGTGCAGCGACTTCAGCGCTAAACATCCCCAAAGAAAACATCATCCCAACGATCGTGAAAGAAAATCGCTTCGACACTCGGTTCCCCTTTACTCTATAACTTACTGCTTATCATAAAGAGAGAACTCGCTAGCCATGTCAGCCTGTGGCGAGACAGTTTCACCTCAAGGTCAAATATCATCACGATTTATCAGGCAACGGCCAGGCCATACACACCGTTGATGCAGCACTAACAATTCGGCGCAAAAAAGCCGCTTGTCCAGTTTAGGACAAGCGGCTTTCTACAAGTCAGTTATTGTGTATTGGCCGAGACGATTTACACCGCTTGAGCAAACAGCAAGAAACAACCGAATAGGAAAATCATGCTCATGCCCATTGCGCCACCACCTGCTTCGTACACGTTGTTGTCTTCCACTGGCACGCGACGCACTTTCATTGTCATCGATAGCGGAACGAATACCGCCAGGAACACAAGGATGATGCCAGCGTAGCTAAGAATCGCTAGGAAGTGTTCTGGGGCAAACACCGCGCCAAGTAACGGCAGAATAAACGTTGCCACGAATACAACAGGCTTACTTGCTTTCAGAAGATCCGCGTTTTGATCGTACAACGCCATTGCCACACCCAAGAAAGATGTCAAAAGTGCTAAGCCAGTAAACATAGACAGAATGAACTCAAGGCCGGAGTACTGTTGACCAAGAACAGAGATCAACTCAGACACGTTTGAGAACTGAATAAGCTCATGTGGTGGCAAGTTACCTACTACCGCGAAAAGCCACAGTAGGTAGCAAACAAGAGGAATAGTTGAGCCAACGATAATCATATTGCGCAGTTGGTTCTTACTCGCTTCTTTGTTGTAAGTTACCAAAGAAGGGATCACCACCATAAAGCCAAAGCTTGTGAACAGAACTGAGCTTTGTTTGATCAGTGCCATTTTGTCTGCGTTCACGACTTCACTTAGGCCTTCAAACGAGACATTTGGCGCAAGAGAGAATAACGTCAGAACAAGTGCGACAATCATACCGATGAATAAGCCACGGTTTAGTTTATCAACCACACCAGTACCCGCAGATACGATAAGACCAACCAAAACGGTAAAGCCAACTTGGCTAGAAATGGTAGAAAGTGGTAGGCCAACTGATGAGGTCACTTTTTGTACCAAGTCGCCAGCACCAATGATATAAGCCATCAGAAGACAAACAAGCAGTGCGTACAACAAACCGTTAGTAACAAGCTGACCGCCTTTACCAAGAGTTTCACGAGCGATTGCATTCATGCTGACGCCACCACCTACTTTACAGCTTGCTTCCAATAAAAGCAGTGCAGCATAAGTGGTACCCGCCCAGATGAACAGCATAAGAAGAGTGCCCCACAGGAGGCCGAATTGAGCAAGCACCATTGGTATAGCAAGCATACCAGCGCCAAGAGCAGTGCCTGCAACAATCAGGGAACTGCCGACAAGTTTTAGGTTCACGGTTAATACCTCTAAAATTTAATCCGTTTTGTTGTGACTTATCGTGCTTTTGCTTCGAAGCACGATCAACGGAAATGCCCTACCTTGCTGCCAATGAATTCGGTGTGATACCGCAATTCAGGATGTATGAAGCCTAAGCTCGAGATGGATCTATCCTGTCTGAGCATATTAAGGATGTAGGGAATCATTTCCGGGCAGAGTTCGATTAACGGAACGTCTCATTTTGGGTTCGAAGCAAAATCAGCGCATCCTTTTTCGTCAATCCCATTCTCTGCTGAATGGATTTGGTTCAAGGGGATTGTAAGGCATAAATAGGACGATTGAAAAGCAAAAGCTCTTTCTCATAGCCATATATTTTAACAAAGGTAAGTTAATACAACAGATATGTTGCAAAACAGCCAATTATTTAGCCTTTTGTTGTTATAAAGCATAAGAAGTGAGCTTTGTTGCTCAGTTTTTTTGAGGTGTACATGAAAATGTACACTCTATCGAAAGGTGTTAGAAACCCGGAGCATAGCCTAGATTCATCAATATCGTTATTATTCGCCCCGTACCGACACGTTTCGGTTCACATACCTCTAAACACTGATTTACGGTTCGAAAACTTAGGTAAATGAGTGTTCCGAATGCTGGGTGTGGTTCCCCAGCATTTGAATCCTTCCTTTCATTGATTTCTAGCACTTGGATTTAGCGCAATTGATATTGCGGGATTTCGTTCGTCTGTAATTTAGTTCAACGTTTGTTTTCAATAAGGTTTGCTTCAATAAGCCCATGTTTCAAAGCATCATAGCTCTTTGTCTAGTGCGTCGATGATGTAAGTTAATGCCGCTATGCCCATGTCTGAAACTAAACGCTCCATCGAACTTAGGTTCTCATAGGTTTGATCCAACTCTGCTTGATCAATATAACCTCGATGTAAAAACAGCTCTTTGTACTTCATTAATCGTTTCTGTGATTCACGTGTTAACCAAGTGACGTCCAGCCGAATATCGCAACTGCGATTACGAATTTCAGCAAGCAGTTGCTCTAAAACGCGTTGCATTTTGCGAATGTCTAACTCGCCAGAAATTGATTTATAAATCTGATATTTTTCCATTTTCTGAAACTAACTGAAATTACGTAAATTTTTTGTGGAACGTCATTCTTATCGCTATATCAATTTGGGTAAATACGAGGTGGCTAAACTGGTCCGGTTATTGCGTGGTTAAGGACAAAACTGTCCTCTAAGGAGTGCCAATGCAAGTAGACCCATTAATTGAAGTCCTTATAAAGCGACGCAAAATGAAAGGCGTCTCACGCGAGCAAATGGCTAAAGTCGCAGGGATGAGCGAAAAGACTTATCAAAGAATTGAGAGAGGCGAGTCAGATTTAAAGCTTTCGCAATATCGTTCCATATTACGTGCTCTCAACCTGACCGATTTAGATATTGCCCTTGATGCCAGAGGCGTCGGGAATATCTCCGCAAGTGATGTTGCTTCAGCAGCACGACTGCTATCACCAGAGGCGCAATCCATGCTGACAAAACTCATTTTCTTGGTGCTAGAGCAGAAAACCAACGAAGGCAAAAGCCTCAAAAAAACATAAAATCGTGACCTAGACTCCCATCTCAAACAACGTTATGGTGAGCTGAACTTACTTATTACCGCTTCGAGACTCCAAACGGTGGAGGAAGGCATTATGAGAAGCATCTGGGTCATAACAACCGCTACTCTCTGGCTGTGTGCGCCTACAGTCGTGTCTGCGCAAGAACAAATGAAGCCAGCCGTAAAACCGATCACCCAACCGGGAGATAAACACGATTTACATTCAGTCAATCGCCCTTATAGGCCAATCAAGCCGCCCTACTATCATCATCGACCATATTATCGTCCGCCCTATTACCGACCACCCTACTATCATCGACCGCCGTATAGCGTGAGACCTCCGCGTTATCATTCGTCATTCATCTATGTGAGGCCAGGGTACTGGTATCCGCCTTATCGCGGGCGCTGGCGGATC
>NZ_JAHGAH010000340.1:0-2868 GCF_030248475.1 Vibrio sp. D173a | reverse complement strand
AGTGAAACATAATAAAGCTTCAAGTTCATTCCACTAACCTAAAAAAGAAAAGGAGCCAATGCGGCTCCTTTGTATTCTATCGCCAAATGTAAGTATTTACGAATTACTCAGCGTCACCTTCAACGCGTGCTGCAGCTTCTTTGATAAGAGGCTGAAGTTCACCTTTCTGGAACATTTCCAAAATGATGTCACAACCACCGATCAGCTCGCCTTCAACCCATAGTTGTGGGAATGTTGGCCATTGAGCGTATTTTGGTAGCTCAGCGCGGATGTCTGGGTTTTGTAGAATGTCTACGTAAGCGAACTTCTCGCCACATGCCATTAGTGCTTGTGCAGCTTGAGAAGAGAAACCACAGCTAGGCAGTTTCGGTGATCCTTTCATGTACAGCAGGATTGTGTTTTCAGAGATCTGCTGTTTGATTTTATCGATAGTTTCCATCGCTTCCTCATTCATGGATGTGAACTTTAATTATTTGCCACATTCTACTCAATAACCACAGAATAAAAACCACATAATTAGTAAGCTTTTAGCCTTGGTATCTTAAAATATTTTCATATCGGGGTTTTAATAAAGTAAAAACTTGCTAAAATACTTCTCAAGTCAGTCGTAACGACTACATATATATAAAAACACTGGAAGCAATCGAAAGGTAACCCTTTCATATCTATGGAGAATCGAGCAATGGCATTTGAACTACCAGCTCTTCCTTATGCGAAAGACGCACTAGAACCACACATCTCTGCAGAGACTCTAGATTTCCACCACGGTAAGCACCACAACACTTACGTTGTTAAGCTAAACGGTCTTATCCCTGGTACTGAGTTCGAAGGCAAAACACTAGAAGAAATCATCAAGACTTCTACTGGTGGCGTGTTCAACAACGCAGCACAGATCTGGAACCACACGTTCTACTGGCACTGTCTGGCGCCAAACGCGGGCGGCGAACCAACTGGCGCAGTTGCTGAAGCAATCAACGCAGCATTCGGTTCTTTCGAAGAATTCAAAGCGACGTTCACTGACGCAGCAATCAACAACTTCGGTTCTTCATGGACTTGGCTAGTTAAGAAAGCTGACGGTTCTCTAGAAATCGTTAACACTTCTAACGCAGCAACACCACTAACAGAAGAGGGTACTACTCCACTTCTAACTGTTGACCTGTGGGAACACGCGTACTACATCGATTACCGCAACGTACGTCCTGATTACATGAACGGCTTCTGGGCTCTTGTAAACTGGGACTTCGTAGCTGAGAACCTAGCGAAGTAATTTACTTCCCCCTAAGTTCAATTTAGTCATAGTTAAAAGCTCGCATTACGGCGGGCTTTTTTATTGCTTCTCAAACCTATTTCTTCAATTAATCCCCTCTTTTCCCTAAAGTTCTTCCTTCTGTTGCCGTTAAAAGTGCATCAAGCGAGGAACACCATGCAAATCCATACTTTAGACAAAGCAGCAATCATCAACGAACTTCAGTTCGGTAATGGTATCAACCATGCCGTGCACGAAGGCCGTCGTGCTGATTTCTCGTTAATTCTGTCTATGTTTTCGAATGATGTTCGAGATGTGGTTCCAGTTGAGGAAGTACAAGAAGTCATCACAAGTGACGACATTCTTCGCCAGCAATTCGGGCTGTCTCAGCCTCAAGCGCTTCGCTCTGATAGCAGCAGCTATGAACTTGCAGCGGAACAAGCAAAACAGTTCCATGATGCAGGCTTACCATCGGCGAAGTTGAGCCATTACCTAAAACCAGACGCGCTGACTTACCTACCTGAAGACACATTCAATCTGCCAGAAGAGGTTTACCACAACCTTTCTGGGCATGAACGTCGTAGCTTAGGAGAGCGCAATAAGCAGTTGATCCCCGAAGCGGGCTTGTACAACCAACTAGTGACGGCTCAACGTCAATATCAAATTCAAGTACAAGCTTAACGATCTTCTTTTTCTCCAAGCACTTACATTTGAAGCACGTCAGAAATGTGACGGCTTACAAATTCCTAGACAATAATTCCAACTCGAAAGCGTTACTTTGAAGCTTTTCACACTGAGCTCAAAGAAATTCATCCATGCTGTTAGCACAAACCACTGATGTATTGTTTAACACAAGAAATTACAGTGAAGGTGCCATGGATATCAAAGAATCAATCATTCTCGTTACATCTGCAGGCTCAGTCTTAGGCAGGACTTGTTCCAACCACTTTGCCCACCTTGGTGCGACGTTGGTGCTTTGTGACCAGAACCCTCATGCTTTAAAGGCGAGCTACGAGCAAATCCGCGCCTTCTCCGACAAGGTTTATGCGATAAACGTGTGTAGTGATAACACGACCTCAATCAATCTATTGTTCGATCAAATTGAGTCACAGCTAGGCGCAACACCCGACGTCATCGTTAATTGTTGGACCAGCTCCCCAATGCCGAGCTTGATGGCACCAGAACCAATGAGTACGTACATCGATCACCTTTCTTCTGCAGCTCGCTTTCTCTATACCTATGGGCAAGTCAGCGCAGAACGATTCCGTTCAAGAGAGAAAAAGGGGGTTATCGTGAATGTAATCTCACATGACAACCATGAGGATTTGACCGGTATGGAAAGCATGGCGGCTTTAGTCTCTGGTTTTACTCACAGCTGGGCAAAAGAGCTGACCCCTTTCAACATCCGAGTTGGTGGTGTCATCCCTTCAGTAAATCATACGAGTGAAGATGTAGATGAACGACATTGGGCTCAGATCCAAGATGAGTTGGTAAGAAATACCGCCTACATTGTCGCAAATGAGTACTTTAGCGGACGCGTCGTTACGACCGAAGTCTAACTCTCCACGATTGATAATCACCTTCTGCTGCAAAGCGGCTAAATAGGGAAAATCGAGTAGGAG
>NZ_JAHGAH010000034.1:0-33306 GCF_030248475.1 Vibrio sp. D173a | reverse complement strand
AATTGGGGGCCACTTCTAGATGAATTGGCACCAATATCTGAAGGGGGCGCAAGGTGCATATAGAGTGTATGGAATTTAAAAACATCTTCACTATCTTCGGGGTTTACTGCCTCATGCTCAATAAGCACAAAGTTATTACTGTATTTAAATTCTTGATCTTGATAGGTGGCAACTTGGTAATCGGAATGAATCCGAAACGCTACAATTTTACCATCAAGCATCGCTTGAATAGGCCTGAGCCCTTTACCCCAAGGTAGCATTTTTGAAGTTAAGTGAACCCCACTATGCCAGCCGTAACCTTGCCCTATTAAATAACGTCCGCTCTTAGCTTGATCAAACAACTTAGTAAAATCACTGAGCGTATGGTACGCATCACCTTCTCGTTGCGCTATCGGGAAAACTGCATCCATAGTTTAGTATCCTAGTCTGAAAAGTTGTCATCAAAAATGACAAATGATGGACGGTTTAGGTTGTTTGACTTCGTGTAAACCACGGCATTTACACGACCAAGGTTAGTTGCAAAGCCTGATTGACCTGTGATGTTTACGACACTTCCTACGGCCATTGCCGAGATAGAGATTAGGGTGTCATTTTTGGTCTCGAAAATTTGGCTAATGACGTCTGGAAGTGCTTGTTTGAAGTGGTTAAGGGCTTTTTTATAACCGTTTATACCCTCTTCAACAGAACTCAGCGCTCTCGCAGAAGCCTGGCTTTGTATAAAATCTAATCGACCGATAATTTCACTATTTAGCTCATCGATGTATGAACAGATTTGATTGTTTATCAACTTCCACAAGACTAACTGCAAATACTTCACGGTATTCCCTGTCCCCAAAAGGCGAAGTTTCGCAAGTAGTTCATAAGGAGGCTCAAACACGTCCGCTTGATATAGAACCCTCAATATGTCGCCATTTTCGTGCACTTGTTCTAACAGTAGTTCAACTAGAGATTCGTACTTTTCCAATGAAGTCGTATCACTTTGAATATGGTAAAGTGCCGAGACATAAGCATCAGAAAAATCTTTTAAATGGTTTTGGCTAATCGCGTAGGGAGAAAGTATACGACTTTGCTCTAGCACGATATCTCTAAAGTCATCGTCACTAAAAGATGGAGACATCAAGATTCCCCAATCATTGGCAACGCCAACGCGATCCTCCCAAAATGGTGAACGACGACCTGCCACAAACGTACAAAAATCATTAGGATCAGCGTAAGTTTCCGTCGCAATATTTTCAGCTAAAGATTGATTCGGCGTATAAGAGTCTTGAGTTTCGCTAAGCACTAACTTGCATTCTTTTAAAGCAAGTCCACCAACAGATGCTTTTCCACTGGAGTCTAAAGTTCCACTCCCAATGACAGCCCCAGAAGGTTCGACTAAAGAGAATTGCGCATTAGAATAAGGCATACCGTTTGGATACTTACACTCTATATCCAGCGTATACGTCCCTTCCTGATCTTCCGTAACAGAGACCGATGGATTTTGTGCGCCGCCAAGACACATGGTGTTGGCTTTGTTCATGGTCATTTGATCGGACAGGCGACATACGCCCTTGCCTTCAAACTTAACCGTTGGTGAGGCTGAGATGAATTTTGCTTCGGCTTCTATGGTGCCGGATGCGACGCCTTTTTTATCACCGCCCGCATCACCGGTACTTTTTGAGAATGTACTGCCTTTAATTGCGACACTGTTGCCACCATCCATAGAGATAGTCGTTGTGCCACCAGCAAGATCTGCTGATTTAGCATTGTTGCCATAAGGGATAGGAACGATCGGCTTGCCGACCTTCGTTAAACAAACATCTGGGAGCGTTGCGTTCGCTTCACCACCTGAGCCTTTATGAACTACCGAAAGTCCATTTGCACCAACTGTTACGCCCATAACCAATCCATTTGAATTTTGTTGATTGAATAATAAAAGAGATCGCATATTGCAATCTCTCTAAATGACTAGTGAATTTCACTAAACCTCCAGTGACATTCACGATAAAGCTTAAAACTGTCAGAAGATCTCATTTCGAGATCTTCTGTTTATCGATACACTTCAAGCAATTGCTGAAACTTTAAATCTATGACGATGTAAGTCGCGGCATACATGATTGCGAAGGTAATCGCACTGACGCCTAAAATCAGCTTGGGTGAAATCACCCTTTTTAACGGTTTTTTAAGGTATTTGGCCTTAAGGTTAACCAGAGAGACTTTCTCTTGCTCCGCCAAACGTTCATCACGTACTAAGCGATAAATGGTATTGCCGATTTCTGCGAGCTTTTCGTTTCCGCGTTCTTCACGGCCGTATTTGCCCTGAAAGCCAAGTTGAAGCAGCAAATACAAAAACTCGATGACGTGACGGTATTTGCGTGGGTCTGCTTTTAAGCGCTCGAGAATAACGAAAAACTTATCGCCACCAGATGTTTCATTGTGGAACTCTGACAGCAAACTGTTCTGGCTCCAATGGCTGTTAGCGCCCCACTCTTGTCGGCAAACCGATTCATCAATCGCAGCACACAAACAGTATCTGATGACCAAAATGGATGCGCGGTCCAATTCCATTTCATTGAGCTTACGTTCGCCTTTTCTTATCTCGCGAGCCACTTGTTCACGGAACGGCATTGGGTCATCAAGCCAAGGAATTGAGGACATACAAGACAAGCTGGCGATCAACCAAGAGAACTGATCGACCAAAGGGTTGATGCCCATGTTTTCAATGTTTAAGTCTTGTACCGCGATGTTACGAGATA
This sequence comes from Vibrio sp. D173a, assembly GCF_030248475.1. Lineage (NCBI taxonomy): Bacteria > Pseudomonadati > Pseudomonadota > Gammaproteobacteria > Vibrionales > Vibrionaceae > Vibrio > Vibrio sp. D173a. The sequence goes on along the minus strand of NZ_JAHGAH010000034.1, from coordinate 30,571 downwards.
AGTCAGGCGCTGGCATCACCTCCATCGGTTTGCCAGGCTCTGGTTGGAATAAGACTACGGTGACGTCGGTTTCTGCATAACTCATAGACGAACAGCCCATAGTTGCAATGACAAGTTAGCAAAGTCACCCGCTACGTGAACCGCAACCGCAGCCGTGTTTTTCAGTGCTGCCCACTCTTCGCCTGTCTTATCCAGTTCGAAGTAGGTGTAACCTGCGTGGTAAGGCAATGCTCGAGGTACGACTGGCATTGGTTTAATCTCAATGCCCGGCAGTTGAAGGTTAATCAAGTCACGAATGTTATCGATAGAACCGATCTTCGTTTGGCTAACAAACTGAGTATGTAGAACATCCAAAGTAACATCAGCTTTAACCGCAAGAATAAAGGTTGTGGTATCGATGATCTTGCTGTCTGGAATCGCTGCCGTTCTAATGCCGTAGTTTTGGTCTCTCAACGTCAGTGGGATTGCACGTTGCTCAGACATAACACTTAGTGTCATCTTCGCACTATCCAATGTACGCGATAGACAGCTGGTTAGGTCTCCATGGTTGTATTTGGTGAACTCGACTGGACGACGAGACGCTGAACACAAAGTCGAAAGCTCACCTTCCGCTTGAAGAAGAATGCGGTAAAACGATTCAGGATGAACGCCTTCAGCACTCGCAAAATGCCAGAATAATGGCTCGTATCGGTTTAGAGCTTGGAGCAACATGAAATCAGAAACTGAAGATACACCTTGTTGGTCAACGACACCTAAGCGCTGAACGATAGATTCTGCACGGTGTTTCAGCATAGATGCGAATTCGGTGGCGAACTTGTTCAGCACGGTTGAAGCGTGAATATCGATGCAAGTCGGAATAAAGCTTTCATCCAAGATAACACTGCCGTCTGGCTTTACTTCTGAGATCTTTAGAATTGGAATCGATGTGTAAGCACTCTTATCTTCATGGTCATACATCAAACAGAAGTTAAGCTTACCCACTACGATGTTCGCCATGTCTTCCGAATCATAGCAAGCGTCAACCGCCTCTTGAGATTCCATCGTGTAACGTGCGCCGTCTTTCTTAGTGCCGAATAGCTCAGAGCGCTCAGAAGGTAGCGGACAACAAAGGTAAACCACCTTGTCAGCAATCGAAGGATCAACGTCTTTCACTTCTGGAAGTTCAGCCAGCAGCGGCAACTCGAATGGCGTTCTGTCTTGAAGAATACCTTCAGCACGAGTGATACCAATTTTGCCCAACGCCAGCAGTTGCGAGTTGATCTCTAAACGCTTGATGCCCCAATGCAAAGGTGATGCATTGGCGCTCAACATGCTCGACAGTTTACTTTGCGAACGATCGAGTTGCTGAAAGTGCTGCGGCTTCATGAACATTCCATCTTGCCAAACAACTGGATTGTATAAAGACATGCTTTTATTCCTTAAAAGTAAACTTGTTCAATGCCGCGAGTGTTATCAGAAATTAACTCACTGCCTTCTAACTTGAGTTTTATGTAGTACTCGCTCTTCTCTTCAATCACTTCGACTTTACGCCAAGAAGAGCCGTCGATATCGCGAAACGCGACTGAGAATCCAACCGCACGGGTTGCTGGGTCAAGCTCCAAGAATTCGTGGATCTTTTCACCAGGCTGCATTTGGTATTCATAACGTTTGATGTATTCATCACCCAGTGATGCTTTATCGTTCTCAAATAAAGCGAAGAAGTCTAGGCTGCGAAACAACACGGGTGATGTCAGCTCATGAACTCGCAAAATAACTGGAGAGGATTGCCCACCTCCACGAACATTCAGAACCGAAGACGTCTCAATCACTAATTCGATTGAGGACGTTTCTGGCGTAATGCCTGTTGATTCTTTAAATTGCCCCCACATGGAACAACCGGATAGCAAAGCGCATCCGAGTAATATAGCTATACTACGCATGGCTTCCCTTAATCGCTTTGGTGTAGTTTTTCTTGATCAAGCCTTTCAATGATGTCTCATTCATTTGGCGACGGTTATTGGCGTAAAACTCAAGATACTCACCCCATAGCTTTGATTTGGTGGTGAACATGGATTTGCTTGCGACGTCGTTTGCAAACGTGACAGGGTCATTCGTCTCTGATTGTTCAATCAGCAACTCATTGAGAGCCTTGTTAAAAATAATTTGATGATCGTTGAGCTCATCCAACATTTGCTCCACCAATTCATTCGGAGACAGCAAGTTTTGGCTATTTAGCGTCAGCATCAGCTCCGCTAAGTTTGAATCCGCTTCACTTAAACCCTGTTCACCTTTGAGTGACTCAACTTCATGCAGGTCTTTTTGCAGGTTATCGATACATAAACGAAGACATGTACCCATCTGTTTAAACAACAGAGCTTCGTTGCTGATCAGATCTGGGTTGCTAATACCCAAACCTTCATAAAATGCTTTACCGATATCGGAAGAATGCGTAGCGCTCTCGGCTCCTAGTGGATCATTGCTTACAAAGCCGACTTGGTTCTCTGTCGCTTTCGTTTCTGGCTGAGTAGGTTGTGCTGATGGAATAAAAGCTTGCGTTACCTCTTCCCATTTCTGCCCAACAGGCTCTGCTCTTTGAGTAACGTTTGATGTTGCGTGATTATGTGGCGCTTGATATTGAGGCATTTGAGGCTGGGTAACATCTGGTTCCACCCTACGAGCTTGAAGTGGAACGGCTTCCGTTTGCGCAAAATCTTCTGGAATGAACGCCGCTTGTTTAGTTTGTTCTGCCGCGGGTTCGACAGATGCTTTATTCGTGGCAGTGCCTCCCAACCAATCTTCCGGGATTAAGTTTGGAGTATCGAATTCAGAATGGATGCTGAAGCTGTCATCAACGACTTGTCGCGTGTTTTCGACTGGCTTAGCCTTTGCAGGTTCTGGCTTTTCGACATCGCGGATAAGATGGTCGTCTTCACGCTGCATCGAAAACTTTAGATGAGCAATAGGATCGTCAGTATTGACATCATCTTGCTTGGTCTCCATGAACAAGTCTTCTAATGCACCGACTTTTTCTTCCTCTTCTACAACCGCCTCACCGAGATTGACGAGTGGATCATTCGATACACGTTCTGGCGCAATGTCAGAAGCAATATCTTGCGCTGCTGTGACATGCTCTAGCGAAACACCAATTTCGTATTGACCCAGAGAAATCACATCGCCATCAACAATGGACACAGGTTGGTTCTTAAGTATTTTGTTGCCATTCACCATTGTGCCGTTGGTCGACACATCGCTGATGTAGTACGTGTCTCCGTATACGCTGATCAGACAATGTGTGCCAGAGATGAAACGGTTATGATCAGTCAAAGGTAGTGTACAGCTCGGTGCTCGGCCGACTGAACCACAACCTTTTGGCATTTCAACATGCTTCGCGCCCGTATATTCCTCCGGGCACTTTGAAATGAATAGGACTAGCTGATGTGTTTGCATTGCTAAACCTTAAAATAATAGAGAAACAGACAGCTCTAACCCACCAATTCCATCATTTACTACAGGAAGAATATAGGAAGCTTGAGGGATGATTTGGATGTGTGCATCTGGATTACTGCCAAGTTTGATTGCAGTGCCCAGCGTGACTACCGCACCAAGTTCAAACTGGTCGATATCTTCGATCGGTTCGTAACGAAAGCCGTCTGGGTCTACCTTCCAGCGGTTGGAGTATTGAGAGTAACCTAATGACAAACCAGCACCGATGTAAGGAGTAAAGATGCTCCAAGAGCTCAATGCGTATTGTGGGACGACACGGAACTCGTAGTTGGTCACTTCTTGATACACGCCATTTGAAGGTGCATCAACATCTTCTGCAAGGTAGTTCAAGCCAAGCCACCAGCGCCAGCGGTTGTTGTTCTCATCAATAGGACGAGTGTGTACCAGTCCGTATCGCAAGGTATCTACGTCACCACTAGAACCTTCGTCATAGTCAATACTTTCAATCGTTAGCATATTGACTGAGCCGCCGTATCGTTCCCCTTTAGCAACCGCAAAAGTAGAAAATAGGCACATGGCTGAGATTAGCCCAACTTGACTTGGTTTTAGCATTTCGTCCCTCTTGGAAAACCTTGTAATAATATTCATGGGCGAAAGATATCAAGTCTCTCTTCTTTTTCAATATGGTAAAAAATAGCGCCATAAAATAAGGTAATTCACCTACAAATAAAAGCAATTTAACTAGCATTATATTCATTTAAACGGTTGACTCTATTCCATCAAAAAATCAGAAAATTAATCACATACTCTAAATTAGATACAACTTAATTAGAAACGCACACATAAACACGATGAAAACAACCGCAAACTTTCATTAACAAAAACTATTCAAGTGGGAACTAATCAAGGTAATCTTAATTTTAATAATCTGACCTTACTTCAAACCATTAGACGAAATCATAACTGACATAAATATTAAAAATGTATTAACCAGCACTTTTGTCTCAATTATTGGAATACACATCACTTAATTTAATGCCAAAAAAATCAGCATAAACCTTCAATTTTGTGAACGAATGTCACGCTAAGTTAAATTATATCGCTTTATATATTATTTATTATTCTATTTCTTTCTTTTGCCTATAAAATCCATCAAAATAAAAAAGATGATAGTCCCGCCTTTATAAATAAAAAGTCGGCTGACTACCCTTCATATAATCAGTTGGAATTGGAAAATATGTTTTTCAGCGACTTCGCTAGAAGGCCGATCGATGAAAGTAATCCAAGCGGCTCAAACCCTAATGGCTTAGATGATTTTGACGAAATTAAGCGCCAGATAAATAACCTGAATAAAGTGACCGGTCGAGTATCATGGAAAACGATTCAAACACTTTCTAAGAAAATTCTTAGTACTCAGGGGAAAGATTTTCGTTGTAGTTGCTACTTTACCGTGGCGGCTACGCACAACGATGGCTTGAAAGGCTTGGTTGAAGGCTTGAACTCACTGCTCGACTTATGTGTTGTGTATTGGTACACCGCCTACCCAGAGCACGCGAAGGCCAATGCACGTATCAGTGCCATCGAGTGGATGGTCGAATACACTGAGAAGCGAATTAAAAAGCATCGAGCCTTACCAGAAGAGCTCCCGCTTATTGAAGCGGCGCATCAACTGTGTTTACGCATCGAAGAAGAACTGCGCCTACATGATGGGATTAAAGCGCCATCATTCGGTCGCATTCGTCGTATATTGAACCAATGGATTGAAGAGATTAAAGAAACAAAAGCAAAGGAAGCCAAAGCATTAGAAGTCAAACAAGAGAAGCCAGAAACACCATCGAATCCAGGTGGCATCCAAGTCAATATTGCGCCGCCACCAAAAACGGAAACCAAGCCGACGCCTCAGCCGCAAGTAAAAGAAGCGCCTAAGTCCAGCCGCGTGGTTGTATTTTCTGTTATTGGATTGCTTGTCGTTGCATTTGCTTCCCACTTTGTTTACAAGCAGCACAAATACCAGACTCTGAAAGATGACATTGAACACTCGTCACTAAAACAGCTAGCAGCAATCGTCGATTCATTGAGCGTTGAGAACAAAGAACACCGCATCGCTTTACGTTCTGCGACGGTCGAACGCCTTGATACATTAATGACCGATTGGGCAATCGATCCTGTAAAAGTCAGCGAAGTGAATACCATTGATGAGCTTACTAGTGAATTGACGGAGACCTACCCAGATTCATCATCTGCTCAGCAACTTCGAGAGAATTTTTTAGACCAACGTTCTCGTTTCGAAAATGAATTCGATGTCATATACAAACGCTTTGCTTATGCTAGGACGGTATTTGCCAACGTAGCGAAACAGAACACCGACAGGGACTCGAAGAAAGCGTATGAATACAGCAATTCGCTGTTCCCGCTTCTTGGGCGGATTGAGTACGCAGAAAAGAATGCGCAGCAAAAGGAAATTGAACGCTCCCTCCTTTTACTGAACACCTACCTATATAAGATTAACCAGTTGCAAAATGCAACAAACGACAATAAATAACAATACAAGTAAAGAAACTATAGGCTTATGTTCAAACAAAAAATACTAAGAAACCCGATTTTGGTTTCTACCATAGTGGCTTTGCTATTAGCCGCGATATTTGCAGCAGTGTATTTATTCTTACTTGAAGATGCAGATAAGCTATATCTATGGATTGGCCTTGGCGTCATTTCTGCATTTTATCTTATATTCCAGTTGTCACTATGGTTTAAGAAAAAGAACAACTCGAAAGCCCAACGTTTGGAAACCGAGGAAGAAGCCCTTTCTATGGTTATCCGCCCTCTTCTTTCTCATTCAGGCAAGAAACCAATCTACCTAATGATTGGTAATAAGGGGTCTGGCCGACGTCAATTTTTGTTTAATTCAAGCGCAATTAAACCAATTGATCGTTCTCGCACTGCAAAAAACGATTTCTTTGAATGGTATGAATCTGACGGTGCGGTTTATGTAAAACCAGACCAACGCCTCGTATTCCAAGAAGTATCCAGTAGTGATGCTTCATTGTGGAACACGTTTGTTGATGAGGTTATTCGTCACCGTCCAAGAAAACCGTTTTCTGGCTGTTTATTTTTTACTGACTTTGAGTTCATGATCGTCTCAGAACCAGAGCAAAAAGATTACACCATTACCGCACTATTGCAGCGCCTAAGTTCTATTAGCGAAAAAACATCATCGGCACTACCAGTTTATTTGATGATGTCTAAGCTTGATAAGTTGGACGGTTTCAAGGAGTACGTACATTTCAGTTCTCTGAAAACTCGTGTGGAATTCCTTTCTATTCCTCTTAAAGAAGCGAAAGGCGTCATCACTGAATACTACCGAGATGGTTACCGTAATCTGGTGAAAGTACTGGAAAGCAATGCTCTGGACGCTTCTGCAAATTCGACAGACATCGATGAAAAACAAGCTATTCTGTCATTCCCGAAACAGTTCGAGCTTTGCCAAGCAGAAATCAGTTACGTCCTTGAGCGTCTTTGCGATGTGAACAGCGGCACTTATTCGCTCGACATTCGTGAGATCTTTTTCTGCTCTAGCTTACAAGGTGGTCGTAAGTACAACCTGTTAGCAAAAAGCTGCAGCAATTACTTTAATTTGCCGATCATTGCTTCAGAGCACACACAGCTGACAGAAACGCCTTACTTCTCTCGCTTCCTGATTGACTCTCAGATTTTGCCTGAGAGCGATTTTGCGGGTGAAAACAAAACGTATTTACGCTTAATCCAACGTCAAAGTCATTTGGCCATGTTAGCGTCCGTGATCTTGTTGGCTGGCGGTACCTACTTCTTTGTTACCACACTAGACAGTAACTTGCGTGTGATTAACCAATTGCTTGGTATTGATGACAACGGTCAGGTTGAACAAGAAGCAAGCTTCAATCAGCTTCTCGTAAACGCCACTCGCGCTATTCAACCTTCGTACAGTGCATGGCTAGAAGGCTCTCGAGCTCTAGATGAAGAAGTGCTTCCACTGAACATTAGCCGCTTGGACCAAAGCACACATCTGGCTTACGAAGCACTGCTTAAAGAAGTGGCACAACAGCTTATGCCCGTCGTTGAAAAAGGCTACCGTCTAGAGTTGACGCATAACCAACATGACGTTGCCGCGACACTGCCATTGCTAAAAGGCTACTTGATGCTGAACGATCGCTCAAAGCGTGACATTCAGTTCCTACGTCGCCAGACCTTGCAAACCCTTAATGATTTAAGCGATAAGCCGGATGTAGTAAACCAGGCAATGCGCTATTTAGACGCTTATTTCCGTACTCAGTTTGCGCCTGTTGATATCAATATGGACATTGTTCGTGCCACTCGCCGTTCTTTACTGGCGAACTCTAACGTCGACCTTGTTTATGCGGGTATTTTGAATCAAGCCGATGCTATCGACCTTGGTACGCTAGATCTTCAACGCGCTGTTGGCTTTGAGTTCAACAACGTGTTTAATGAACCGCTAGACGACAACCGCTTAGTGATTGACAAAGTCTACACGTCTACTGGCTTTAGCACCTTCTATCGCCCTCGTGTGGACCTGATGTCACAGCAAGTTATCAGCGATAACTGGGTTCTTGGCTTGTCTAATCACGTGATCCCTACGAAACAAGAGCAGGATGCGTTTAAGACACAGGTACGTAAGAAATACACCGATGACTACATCAACTACTGGCGTAATGCACTGAGTGAACTGAAAGTACAGCATTACAGCAATGTGGGCGACTTGACGAATGCAATCGACCTTATTTCTGGTCCGTCTTCTCCAATGACGACTGTATTAAAACAAGTGTACGCGAACACCCAGTTTTCTCCGGTTGGTGAAAAGAATGCATTAATTGCCAATGTAAACCCTAAGCTAGCGGAAGTTGCAGATACGGCCTCAGAAGCAGTAGAAGAAGCCGTACAGCCAGATTACTTACTGATGAAGCGTGTTGAGCAAGCCTTCCACTTGTTAAACCAACTTCAAGTCATTGAGACACCTAACTCCCCGACTCCATGGGATGAAACCATTGCAGCATTAAGCCGTGTTCGTACTTACATGAAAGACATCGCTGATGCACCAGATCCACAAATGGCCGCACTTGCAGCAGCGCAACACCGCATGAACAGTACAGAAGCGGATCCGCTTATCAAGCTGAAGCAGATCGCGCAGAAGTCTCCAGAGCCAGTGCGTAGCTGGTTACTTGATGTGGTACAGCAAAGCTGGTCAGTGATGATTGCTGAGTCCGCAAAAGGCATTCAAACCCAATGGTACAGCGAGATTTACACCAAGTTTAAAGAGCTAGGACTTGGTAAATACCCATTTGATCTGAACGCGACAGAAGAGATTTCAATTGAAGACTTCGAGCTGTTGTTCGCATCAGGTGGTTTGTTAGATTCGTTTATTCAGAAGAACTTCGCACCGTTCTACGATACAAACTTGTGGACACCAAAGCAGGTGGATGGCGAGACAATGCCTCTTTCGCCTGCCCTATTGGTGCAATTGCGCAATTACAACGTTATCCGCGATACGTTGATCAACAAGAGCACAAACCGAGTTTATATCCCGTTCAGCGCGAAAGTATTAGACCTTGATTCCAGTGCTATCCGAGCCACTCTGAAAATTTCAGACACGGATATCAACTACTATCATGGTCCGAGCCGAATTCGTGAGATGGAGTGGCCGCCGCAGAACGGTGACTTCAACATTAGTATCACGATCCAAGATGTGACAGACGAGGGCAAGCAGCACGTTCTTAATAAGAGTGGTCAGTGGGCGATATACAGATTGCTAGGTGATTCGACCCTGACAAACACTCATAACGGTAGCTTCGTCAGTGACATAAAAGTGTCTGGGAGGGACTTAAGCCTTCGTATCACTCCTTTGACACAGAAAAACCCATTCACTCTTGCTGAGCTGTATAACTTTACACTCCCTGAGTCGATTTAATAACAATATAAAAACCAGAATAGGCAGAACACATGATTTCGAACATGACTTTACAAGGCTTAGACAAGTTAGACCGCAAAATACTATCCAGTCTGTTATCTAACGGACGAGAGTCGATTGCGAATCTATCACGAAATATCGGTTTGTCTCGTACTGCTGTTGCAGAAAGAATCAATAGGTTGGAAAAGACAGGGATCATCAAGGGCTACACTGCTCAGATCCGTGTTGAAAATGAGGGTCGCAAAGCTGCCAGCTATCTGCTGATCTCTTGTGAAAAGGGCAAGAAAAATGAAGTAACGAACGCCCTTAAAGAGATTCCAGAGGTACGACTGACCAGCGTTGTGGGGGGTAGCTTCGACATTATTGCTCTCATCGAAGCACCTGACCTACAGTCTATTCACCACCTATGTAATGAAATTGAATCTTTTAGCGGAATTCAGAAACTCGACACAACGGTTGTGCTCCACCAACCAATTAGTCGATAAGTTTTTTAGGTTCCCGCCGAACGTTCTTTTCAGACTAAAAAGCCGCGAGTCAATCGCGGCTTTTTTGTACCTCAATTTTCGAATTTCTGGCAGCCAAAGCTATATGCTACCAATCAAACGTATCTTGGCATCTTTCTCACCTGGGTTACCAAGCCAAAAGGTTTGACCCAACTGATTCCCTTCCCCATTACCCAGCTGATTCTCTGGGATAGAATCGAGATTCACCGTTAGCTTAAGGTCCCAAGACATCGGGTCACGTAGAATAAAACGCATCAACCCCACCAGCGTCTTGTGGAGCTCGCCATCGTAGGAAAATTGCCTAAACGTCTCAAAATCAATGTTGTCGATGCACAAGTTAAATTTGCCGTTTAAATCCGCAATACTTTGCCCCAAATGTAAGGTCTGCCCTAATACACAGTTGGCACGGTTAAGCTTGTTGCGTTGACTTTCTGCAATGTCTACTCGTCGATACACCCATTCTGCGATTCGTACACTCGGTAGCGAGAAATAGTGGGAAACAATACCGGAAATAAGCTTAGGCGAGCGTGTGCGGGTAGACAACTGGTTAACATAAGAGAGGATCTTTGCTCGGTCTAACTCTGCGACATCGCAATCTTGCATGACGTCAGACAGACCTGCCAAATGCAGGATCCGCCCTGAGAACGCGTCACTTGCGCCGCTTTGGTACTGCACGTGATAACGGTATTTCTTCCAAACACGGTACAGTAAGCTAGTGTAACGATTGTGGAAAAAGTCAAAGAAGTCTTTTACCGGGTTATCATCTGGGTCACGTCCAGCAAGCTTCTCGGTATAAGACGCTGGCAATGGTGAACTTGAGCCATGTAAACCTAAAAAGTTCGTCTCGACGCGCGAATACTGTTGCCCATTTCTTTCCATGTGAGTGATAAATTCCATATCACTCTTTGGAAAAGCCAGACTCGGCGAGACACTAAACTCTATGCGCTCTTGGTGGAAGTACTTGTTCTCACCAACCGCGACAAAGTTAGAATTTGGCTCTAGCTGGTAGTGCTTCTCAAGCAACAATACCGCTTGATAGAAGCTGAACTCATACGACTTATCAGTAAGTGTTGTAATCATAGAATCGTCTGCTGTCCAATCAGGCTTGCCCAGTTGTAGACTTCACCTGTCGCTTCATCAAACACCTCCAATTCAGTAAAGGAGTTCACACTCGAATACAAACGGATGAATTCATTGAGTACGGTTGCCATCAGGAACATATCGCCTTCATTTACGAAGAACTTCGAATTGGTCACCAGCTTAAATTGGTTACCACGTACAGACACGCCACGGAACACGCGGTCAATCGGTTTCATCTCAGACGACACAATACCATCGAGTCGGTGAATCGACGCGCGGTGAGCTTGTCTATCGACACGAGAATGGAAGTCGTATGTCGAGAGCAGCACTTTCAACACATCAATGTTCGCCAATGACAAATAGTTGAGTGACATATTGGCGATCAGCTGCCACTGAAGCTCGCCGTTCACCTGTGGGCTCACCGATTGTGTCGGCTTGGTGATATTTTTAAATGTCGCGTACGTCGGCGATTTGTGGGTCGCGTAAGTAATGTCGCCCACTGAAAGGCGCTCAGCCAGATCGGCGTTGCTGCATTGCAGTTTCATCAGTACAGTTTCTGTACCTAAATCCGCAATATCACCATTATGCGTATGGAACGAAATATAGCGCTCTAACCCTCTTCCGCTTACTCGCTCGCCGACTTTTGATTTGTAGAACTCTCGCTTATCACGCTGGTTAATTTGGTGCTCAAACGATTCGAATTCGATCAATGGTTTACGGCGACGCTCGTCTTTGCTCCAACTCTCGACCTGCTCAATTCCGTAGACTTCATAGTGGTCTTGAGTATTGCTTTGAGGGCGTACTTTGTATTCATTGCGACGATGCTCCAAACGAATTGGATCGCCATCTTTTTCAAATAAGTTCACAGCAGGCGTGCAATGCAGCCTGAAGTGTTTATCTTTAAGCACAACCTCTGAAGGCAATGCGCGCTTAAAGAAGAATTTCACTTTCACTGTACTGCGCTGAGGAATGCCTTTTAACCACTCTAGACCTTGAATATCGAAGAACATGAACTTCTCAGGCAAAGAGAAAAACTCTTGCAACAAGCGGTATCCTGCGAAAGAGTTTTTGCTATAAGGCAGCAGCGCTTCGTCTTCTTCATGCCCTACCGGCTTGACATATTCTGGCCCCAAGCGATGTTTGTAGCCGCCACCGACATCCAGCTCCACGTAATCCAAGTAGCGGAACAGCCAGAGAAACACAGTGCGAGTAACATAAATTTCACCATGCAAGTGCAAACGCAACGTATCTAAACCAATTCGAGACAGCTCTAGACCTTGCTCCGTCGACAAGGTTACATCAATCGCTGAACTGGTGCGGCTGTTGGTTTGTTCAATATTGGTGATCGTGATTGGGTATAGGTTCACATCGTAGCAAGTGCGGAAAAGGCATTGCGTGCCCTCAACTTGCTCACTGGCCATTTCTGCACCACGTTTTACCACCGTTTTCTCAGTAACACTTCCGGTATGCGGTTTTAGCTCACTGATGCACAAAGACGGAATTGAACGCATGTAATGCGGCCACAGCAAAGTCATCAGAGATTGCGTCAGTTCTGGCAGTTCGTCGTCGATCTTCTCTCGAATACGCCCAGTCAGAAAAGCGAAACCTTCCAGCAGTCGCTCGACGTCTGGGTCGAAGGTTCCTTCAGAGAGAAAGTGAGTTAACTTCGGATGATATTTGGCAAACTCACTACCCGACTCGCGCAAATACGTGAGTTCATCTTGAAAGTATTTACTGTTACTCAAGTGGCACCTACTAAACGTTAAATTGGCCGTCGGTTCCCATGTAGACATCGATCGACATTGGGACTTTACCGCCGTTATGGGAAACTTCGCCGCGAATACCAAAGCCGAGTTGTAATGGGTTATGGTGGTCTTCACGGTAATGAACCTCGACATTCAGCAGTCGCGGTTCAAAGCGTTCTATGGTTGATGTGATGTTTTGTTGAATGTGACGAACGAGGTTCGTGTTATTGGAAAGCACGTCGTTAAAATCTGGCAGGCCATATTCATTGTCGATCATTGCATTACCAGAGTGGGTATTCAGCAAGTCAGCAAGGTGAGAATGAATGGATTCGATCAAATGCTTATGAGACACCACTCTCTCGTAGCAATTTTTTGGCTCACCCAACTCAATTCGCTCTAAAAGACGATAACCTTTTTCCATGTTCGGTCCTACGAAAAAAGCAGCCAGTCTTCACTGGCTGCTTGATGGTTTCAGTAATGGGTTACTGGTCTAGTTTACCCACTAGAGACAAGTCGAAGCTTGCGCCCATGTACTTGAAGTGAGGACGGACAGACATTGATACTTTGTACCAGCCTGGATCGCCTTCTACGTCTGATACCTCAACCTTAGCAGCACGCAGTGGACGACGACCACGAACTTCCGCTGGCGGGTTTTCCTGATCAGAAACGTATTGACGGATCCACTTGTTCAGTTCGATTTCTAGGTCAGAACGCTCTTTCCAAGAACCGATTTGCTCACGCTGTAGCACTTTGATGTAGTGTGCCAGACGGTTGATGATGAACATGTAAGGAAGCTGAGTACCTAGCTTGTAGTTCATCTCTGCTTGTTTGCCTTCTGGCGTGTTCGCAAACACTTTTGGTTTTTGAACAGAGTTAGCAGAGAAGAATGCCGCGTTGTCAGAACCTTTACGCATGGTTAGAGCAATAAAGCCCTCTTCTGCTAGTTCGTACTCACGACGGTCAGAAACAAGGATCTCAGTTGGGATCTTAGTTTCAATTTGACCCATTGCTTCAAAGTTGTAAACCGGCAAGTCTTGAACTGCACCACCACTTTGAGGACCAATGATGTTTGGACACCAACGGTACTTAGCAAATGACTCACTGATCTTAGAAGCCATTGCGTACGCAGAGTTACCCCATAGGTAGTTATCGTGGCCATCTTTAACTTGCTCATCGTAGTCAAACGCCTTAATTGGGTTATCTTCTACTGAGTAAGGCGTACGTAGCATAAAGCGAGACGTACATAGACCTAGGTAACGTGCATCTTCGTGTTCACGTAGACCGCGCCATTTCGCGTATTGTGGGCCTTCGAATACTGACTTAAGGTCTTTCAGGTTTGGTAGCTCTTCGTAGCTATCTAGACCAAAGAACTTAGCCGAAGCAGACGTGATGAAAGGTGCATGAGACATTGCACCCACGTTCGCCATGTATTCCATCAACTTAATATCTGGAGAGGACGCTGACATCGCGAAATCACAGATAACAGCACCAACTGGTTTACCACCAAATTGACCGTATTCACGTGTGTAGATCTGTTTGTAAAGGCCAGACTTCACCACTTCTGGAGCGTCTTCGAAGTCATCAAGTACTTCATCTTTCTTCGCAGAAATCAGTTCAATTTGAATGTTCTCACGGAAGTCAGTGTGATCAACAAGGTACTTAAGACCACGCCACGTTGACTCAATCGCTTGAACTTCTTCGCTGTGAAGAATCGCATCAACTTGCTTAGACAGTTTTTGATCAATTTCAGAGATCATTAGGTCAACCAAAGATTGGTCTACTTTCTCTGTGTTCGAGCTGCTTAGTAGCTCACTGATGAACGCTTCTACGCCGCGTTTTGCAACGTCAAAACCTTCATCACTTGGCTTTAAACGAGTTTCGTTAAGAATGCTATCCAGAAGTGAGCCTGATTCAACTAAGGCTGCTTCTTGTTCTGGAGCTTGTGCTTCTGCAGACATGATATCCCTTACTCTTCTTTCGCTTCTTGGTCGTCGCCAATGCTTAGTTCATCCAACAGTTTCTTTCTCGCTTCTTCGTCTTGAAGAACCGATGCGATCTTCTTACGGAACGCAGGAACGTTACCTAGAGGGCCTTTCAGTGCAACCAACGCTTCGCGAAGCTCAAGCAAGCTGTTTAGCTCAGGTACGCTTTTCGCGATCGCTTCAGGAGAGAAGTCCTTCATGTTTTGGAACGTTAGATCAACACCGATTTGGCCGCCTTCTTCGTCAGAAAGACGGTTTTCAACGTTCACTTTAACGTTTGGAGACATGCCTTCTAGCACTTCGTTAAAGTTGTCTTTGTCGATATTGATTGGAGTACGTTCTTCGATAGGCGTCTCATCTGCACGTGCAGTAAAGTCACCAACCACCATCATGCTCAGCGGCAGTTCTACGTCGTCTTGCGTATCACCAGTTGCTGGAACATAACGGATATTAATTCGCTCTTTAGGAGCCACCGAGCCGTCACGTGACATAATTAGTTCCTTATTTAACTCTTTAATTAGTCATAAATTGCTTGCCACTCTTCATACTTCTCAGGCAAAAGATCCTTACTTCTGAATAACTGATGGAGTGTTTTTCGAATCAAGTCTTCTAACTGTGACGATAAGTGGGGTTCCCAGCTCGCGAGATTAAACGCTTTTTGTACTTCCCAACCCTTCTCAAGATAAGGCAGACACAATGGGTATAATCCAACAGACTGGTAAGCTGCTATCAATTGTAAATACAGCATAAACTGTCCACGTCCCGAGCTATCCAGCTCGAGTTTGCGGGCAAGTTCTGCGGCATATTCCCCTAGGTTTTCTAGAGTGATATCCTCCATCGGCAGCGAATCTTCTTCAGAGATCACAACTGTTTGCACTACAGGTTGAGAAGTTGAAGAAGCTGCATCTTGAGTCGATAACCAGCTCAAGGTTGCTTCATCTGCAAATGGTATAGAATTCTTAAATGAGAGGTGCTCAATGCCCTCTAATGAATCAACAAAACGTCTCACTTCTTGCTTTACAGCAATGGCCGCATCATCAAAGCCCAAGTTATTGAGCATCGAGTACACGAAGTGATGCCCCGTCAGCCAGAATGGTGCATCAGTTAATGTACGCTCCAAGCGTTTAATCGTGTCGATGTCGCTTTCTTGATTAGCTTTGTCACGATAGTCCGCCTGTTGATCCGAAGACACCGCCAAGCTCAATGGCGTTTCGTTGTTTTGATGATCAGGAAGACCATCAATGTCATCCCAAGTCAGATGACGATAAATTCGGTATGCCAAAGGGTCACTTGGGTTAGCGTGAATCATCACTTCCGCGACTTTCTTAAGCGTACGTTTCGATGCCGTCGGTGATGAGAAGTCCGTATCAACATCGACTTCCTGTGTGACGGCTTTCTTGACTGACGCTGGCTTCGGAGCTGGCGACAGCGGCTTAACTGGTGCGCTTTGAGCCTCTTCTGGCTTTGGCGAATCAACAGCAGTATTCGTTTGCTCAGGTTGAGTAGTGCTTACCGGCACAGAAGGCGCTTGTTCAGGTTGAACTTCATTTGCAGGGCCGTCATCGCTCTGGCCATCGACAGCAGCTTGCTGAGATAACATATTGAGCTGAGTACGGATCTCAAAAAAATCTGCTTCTGAATCTTGATAAACGTCGTCGTACTGACGCTGCACTTCTTCGATAGTAGAAATACAACTTGAAACCAACGCCCAAGACTGCGGGCTTTCCACTAACTTACTGCTTACCAGTTTAAACTGATGGTTAAGCCATTCTACCGCGCCATCTCTACCACGCTTACGCGAAGGGTAAAGCTCACCACCAAACTGACTTAACGCATGACTAAGCAGCTTTAAGCCTTGTTCGAAACCTTGTAGGCCAAACTCTTCCGTTAGTGCCCGAATCAAGTAACAGATCGCTTTTAAATCTTTGCTGTGCTGTTCTAAGACTTCTGTTGCGTGCGTTTTAACGACCGTCCAATCTACCGTTTCACCAAATAATGAGCCGAACTTCTTCACTTCGGATTCCATCATTTCATAGCAAAACTCGTAGCGCGCGTCTTCACCTACCGGAGCAGCATCAGAAATTGGCGTAAGCAAACGTTCGATATCAATCACTGACATTAGCCTCTCCCCTCTGCTTGGTAGTCTCTTAACGCTCGTTCAACCGCTATGGCACCGCGTGCAGGACGAGAAAGTTGATGGCTTTTATCGATGGAGTCCGTTGCCATGCTCTCAAGCAAGTCGGTGATTTCACCAAACTTCTTAGGTGCATTTCGCTCAAGATCGGTAAGGGAATCGTGCAGTTTCTGTTTATCAAAGACGGATTGCTCAGTGACCGTGCTAAATAGGATGTATTCGCTACGAGCGACAATCAAATCTTTGACTTTTTTGGTTAGTTCTGGAGTATTACCAAAGTACGCCTTCGCCGCTTTCGCCTCTTCGATGGCTTTGGTGTAGTAATGATCCTTTGCATGCAGCTCAATAGAGTCATTGATGTTCTTCATGACCTTGTTTGGCAACACTTGGCTGTAGAAATACGCCTCAGATTGGTTTAGTAACCAAGCAGCTTTCATTTCTTTGTCCGCAAGCTGCACTTCACCATCAAGGATCAAGCTGGCAATCTGCTCCTCTTTACTTCCTGCGATGGCAGAAATTTTCATCGAGTCGACCGAAGCCACATTCAAACCCGCCATCACTTTAGTCAGAGTTTTATCTGCATAAGGGAATAGCGCGCCATCATCGACAAGTTTTTCGCGCAATGTGACTAGCTCTTTACGCAGATCGACCAACGTTTTTGGTAACTCATCGGCCAAGGCTTGATAAGCCGTCAATTCACCTTGGTTCTTTTTGTACAGCTTGGACAGCTTCGTTTGCTGAACTTGGTACGCTTCACGATATGGAGCCGTCGATATAACGTCTTTTTCCATATCATTGAGCGCCTGTTCAATCGCCCAAGGAGGTTGCGCCAAGAAAGAAGCCGTTTGCGCAGGCTTAATAGTGCTAACCAGCGGCGTTCCCGCTTGTGAAATCGTTGGTTCAGATTTTACGATTGCTTTCCACTCTGGTTGATTTTGCTCGTACAGATAATGGCCTGTCACTGCCATCACACTTAATACCAAGCTTGCTTCAAGCACTTTAAAACGGCCGTAACCGCCTTTGTCTTGAGGCTTACAATGCGTCAGCAATAAATCAGCATTACGCAGACTACTAAAAATAGGCGCATTCGATTGAGAATCGATAGATTGAGTATCAATGCGGGCAAGTTGCTGAGCAAAAGAAATAGCGGTATAGCCATGCCCTCTTGGATTATTAATCACTTGCTTGAGCAGCTTCCAAATATGATTTGGAATCAGTGCTGGACGTTTACGATCTTTTAGTTGCTTGTGCCAAGCATCACCAAAAATAGAACCAATAAATAAATGGCCCGTCAGTAGTGCAAGTGAATAAACATCGTCTTGTGGCTCGGTCGTGCCAGTCTCAAGGTAAAGTGGCGACGCGTAACTTAAACTCGCTTCGGCGTGAGATTCCGCCTCACCGATATAGCGCGCTGCACCAAAGTCAATCAGCTTGACGTAATCGCCTTCGCTAACCAGGACATTCGATGGTTTGATATCAAGATGACAAATACCTCGAGTGTGCATAAATTCAAGCGCACCAGCGAGTTGGTAAACTAACCAAGCAATGTGATCGTGACGGAAACCTTTAGAGGAATGACGCTCCATCTTTTCTGCCAGTGATTCACCTTGGATCCACTCGTACATTAAGTATGGACGTTCAAATTCGTTACCGATTTTAATGAAATCCGCAACGCTTGGATGTTGAGAAAGCTCTAGTCTACTTGCCTCATTGACCAACATTTTGCTGGCAATATCTGGCGCGTCCTCATTGACGACTTTACAGCAGATTTGCTTTTCAGGTTGGCCTTTTTTGGCGAGATGGTAAACGGTTGTTCTACCATTTTTCGACGGCAAGGTGTCTAGTACATCAAATTGTGAAAAAAGCACGTACTCAAGCTTTGGCTTATTTTTCTTCGCCAACCTTTGCTCGTTATGTTTCTTTTTCTCAATGGCTTTGACAACCAATTGATCAATATATCCTTTGGCCGCTCCCTGCTTATCAGACACTTTGCACTCTTTTATCGAACAAATATTATTAGGACGAAATAATATTGGTTGAAACATCCTTGTTTCAAGGGTGGTATTTAAAACGAACAGTAAGTCTATTACTTTAGTTATTATTACTAAGTTATTAGACTCTTTGACTTACGCTTTCACTACATCAGTCATGCTGTTTTCTCGTATTAAAAAAAGTCATTATTATACCCAAGTGACTTCAAGATGCAGGATTCAGAGCGTTGTCACTGATTCAAGTTCAAGGAAAACAACGCTGCGTAATAGCAAGCTCTTTCCAAGTTGTTTGACGACGAAATTGTTTCAGTGACACGCTCCCAAAGGGCGAGTTGTCTTGGTTCGTATGCTTCGTTAACAATTTTTGATTTAGAACCACTAGATCTTCTAATTGTTGCCTCGCCTTCAAACCAAGTCATTCTCGCTGAACCTAGCACCTTGAGGTTACTTGGGTATATAAGAGCGTTTTCATTAATATTAACGTGCTGATTCACACTAGCATGCGAGTAATTGGAGTAGTCCTTTGTCACCATTAAAATCAAACATCAGTAACGATGAAGGTTGGTTAAAATGATGATTTTTAACTGTAAATGCCAAGAGCGCTAGTGAAGAACAACTGCCCATTGTTCCCCATAACTCATTGATAAGCATAGGCTGCTCTGGATGAGTAAAGCGCTCTGCTTTTGCGCCCAGCGCGAAACCGTAATCTTCGCTGTGCGCGCGCAGGTTCGTCATGTCAGAATACACCTCTCCGAAAGCATTAAGCTTTTTACTCGCGCGCTGTACAAGGCGGTACATGCCTCTTCGGTCTGTCGTATTCAGTTCGGTATCGATATAACCAAGTTGCGCTAAAGGCTTAAGCTTAAGTGTTTCTACGGTATTTCTTCGACAAAGAATGAGGCCCGAGCCCCCTTCACTTGGAATAACCCCCCATGGATTGTTAGTACTCATGACCATGCTATCGTCGATAAGTTCTTGCATCCTGTTGACCATAGAATCGACGCTAATGCACATCATAGCGTCGTATTTATCCAACGACTTCATGGCTTGTAGCACGAAGCTAGGACCGCTTGCGTGAACGGTTTCGACCACAGAAAGAAAGTCAGAATAGTCACTTTCACCAAGCCATTCTTGCATCTTCACTAATGAAATTGTCGTAGGCACAGCAAGAAGTAATGGAATCGGCTTCAAAGAACGAGGCAGCTGGGCCAAGAGCGAATCCAATAAGTTCGCCGTTAACTCACAGGTTTTTTCGAACAAACCGCTTTCTTTGGTATATTCAATTTTAGCGAATGTGAAACGCTCAATTCCGTCCTCACCAACGACTTGGTCGAACCTCGCTAAGTCAGCATTTGCTACATTAGTAGCGATATCCAAGTTCATGCCTGTGGGCGTCATCACTTCCATCCCCAGCACGTAACGACCTGTAGAATTATGCATGCTCGCTCACCTCTTCCAACTTAGTGATAGACGTAGACACCAACAAATGCTCTTTTCCCTGACAAGGAAATGCAGCCGTGTAACTGATTGATATGGTTTTCTTTTCAGCATCCACAAATAAGGTATACATCGCCATATCAACTTGATAGGCGCCGTCTTTGAACGTGGCAATGGCACGGTATTTCTCTTTCGGTATGCGGAATGAGAGCGTGTCATCGTGACAAAAGCCACTCATCATCAAGCGTTCACCACCATGAAGAAAGCCTTTGCATTGTTGATCTGCCGGTGCGCTTTGGAAGAAACGTCGGTCAAAATCCAGCGGTAACATTGGCTTGCGGTTCTCAATCCAATTTTCATCAAACGTACCCGCCAATTTTTGGCGAGATTCGAAGAATGGAGGAACAGGCCCAAAGCCCGCGACTCGAATATTTTTCGACGTAGAGCTCCACTCTTCTCTAGGATAGAAAATCGAAGGCACTTGCTGTTCAAGCAGCTCTTTGTTGGAGTCCGCAACACCACCACCAATTCGGTTACGCAAGTCGCCACCTATCGCGCAGGTGTAATCAATGTCCTTTTCAATGAAAGGTACAGGCTTGCTAGGTGTGATACTACCGCCATGCTCTACCCAAACCCGATCACCATGTATCGCGAGGGTTTTATCAATGTGGCCATCAATCAACACGCGGCATTCTTGGTATGTCACCGGCTTTTTCGCGTAACTGCGCGCTTTACCGTAAACAAGTACATCCGTGTTGTCTTTGGTATAAGCGAATTCGTGGTCGACCTTCATTGCAGAGAAGCCTTCTTCGCCCAAATATTGGGGATCATCGAAGATTTCGCTTTCACCTAATTCATGCCAAACCACACCATCGAATTGCCATATGCGTTTAGCGACCACTACCCAAACTTCATCGCCGTTTTCGTCACGTTGAAAACGACCTTTAAGTGATAGCTCAGGGTGCGCTTCAATATCCCATAACTGCATTGCTATTCCTTAAATTGAATCGTTCGCTCGCAGAAGGTGCGGCCTTTAAATTGTTGAAGTTCCAGTCTTGCTGATGAATTGGCATCGCCATATCCCAAGGTACGTAGGCCCGGGATTGAATACAGATTTGTCGCCATAGCCAATCTCGGAACAGCACGTCAACGTTGGTATCTTGCATTGCCGCTAACGTGGATTCGAAGCTCAATGCGTATCCCAATCGACTTGGCAGATTTTGAATGTGCTTTTCGTCTTCTAACCATTCATTAAGTAAGTCGATTAATTCTTCCCACTCATATTCGACACCAACCTCTTGCGGAGTCAGAGGTAGAAGCTTTCCGTAAACCACATACAAAGCTTGAATCCAAGTTTCACCGTCATCTTCTTCCAGAGTTTCCAAGTGCTCAATGATTTCTGGGACTAACTTCCAATCGCCACTGAGAGCAAAATCAACGGGGGCTAATGAAGAAGAGATATCGAACGCTTCAAACTCTTTTAGCTCTAGTAGCTTCGCGAAGGTCAATATTTGGGCCGAGGGCAAACCACTCGGTTCAATACCAAAGTACTGTCGGAACCAAGTGCCTCTGTCACGCTTGGTGATCAAACGTTCAAACAGATACTGCTCACCATTTGCATGGTCGTTGATCCACTCAATGCCCTCTTCCACATCCTGCAACGCTAAAAGCGGTAGCGCGATGTTAGGACGTATGATTTCGGCTTTGTGCCAACGTTTAATCAGCGCAACACTCAAAGCTTGGCGCAGACGTAAGCATTCAAAGTAAAACGGACTGGATTTCGCTTTGCCCTCAATGAGCTCCGACATCACGCTATCCATGTGTTCAACTGGAGATTGCGTAACAATGACCTTGGCAGTGTGTACGTCTAATTCTTCGAGTGAGCTCAATCCACACAAGAGATTATCGAGCTCAGAGCCAAGTTCTTTCTGTAGCATCAGCCAAGCGTAGATGTCTGGCTCTTGGCTTCTTAGCTGATGGATTAACCCCGGAGCTAATCGATAAAACGACAGATACACTTGTTTGAGCTCTTCTATTTGGCGCTCAATCAGTTTGAGGTAATCCAGATCACGACTCGGATAGCCTCGTTTATGAAGTTGTACACGCTGCTTGATTAAAAAGCCGATGCTCTCAGAAGCAATAGACAGCTTTTCATTACAAAAGCTCAGCCAAGTTGGCGGCAATTGGGAAAGGTCGTTCACAGCACGCTCAGCTCTTGCTAACGTGCCTTCGACTTCTTGATTGGTTATGGGTGTCTTTAGGTGCTCGACACCGATTCTTTGTCGCATCTACTTATCCATTGTTAGCGTGCGATAACGCGATTGCAGTTAGTTAAACTCGAGTGGCTATTCAATTCGTTACCACGAGATAAAGAGTTAAAACGAGCTAACTAGTTAATTGCGATCGTTCCGCCTTGAATTTTTTGTGCTTTTTCTGCTTGGGAAGTGACGTACTTCGCTTTAGTCGTAATGCGGCCATCGCGCCCGCTGTAAAGAGTTTCAGTTTCACCACTTTTGACGATCAGTTCTTGCTCCGTCTCTATGACCATCTTCTTAGCTCGCAATACAAACTCATCAGAATCATCGAGAATCGAGAAGAAAATATCCGTCACGAGAGGCAAGCTTAAATCGTCGTTCAAGAATTCGATTCGACAACTTAATCGATTATCGATAGCCATTTGTAGTTCAGAACGGCGAAAGCCTCGCCCTAACCTTGCCGTTAGCGGTTGGTTAAATGGATTACCATCAAAATCAACGCGAACACTGCCTGTTGATTCGTTAATGGCGACTATGGTTCCAAAACGCGAAAAGCAAGCCGGTGTCTCGGCTTGCTGTTTCGTGATGGTTTCTGTAATAAGAGGTTGTTTTTCCATCATTAGTTAATCGCTACGTTACCACCCTTCACGACGACTTTATCGCTACCCTCAATGGTGATTGAAGATCCTGAAAGCTTGATTGAGCCGTCACTGTTCATCACTAAGGAAGACCCACCAGTTTTCAGCACAATCTTGTCACCACTGATGATTTGCGTTGCGCCATCGGCTTTGTAAGACGTATTGCCCTTTACTGATACGGTTAAGTTACCACCCACCGTTTGGTTATCGTCTGCACCAATGTCTGAGCTTTTCGACGCACCAACCGTTAAGTTGCTGTTCTCGCCCACATCCAAGTCATCGTTTTTGCCGATCTTGGTTGTGCGGTTATCGCCAATCTCTAAATCAGAGTTGTTCTTCACATACTGAGTTTCGTTGGCGTTGTAAGTAACAGTGACATCTTGCTCTACGGTTTCAGTAAAGGTGCTGTTTACTTGGGTTGTCTTGTGGCCATCAATGGTTTCTTTGTGATCACCATGGACTTCGTTCGTCTGATGACGCGCAACTTTTAGGAACTCGTCTTGACCGATATCGTGATAACGGTTGTTAAGTACCTTCGTCGACATGTCTTTTTGAGCGTGAATGTAGACTTCTTCTTGGTTCGCTTCGTCTTCAAAACTCAGTTCGTTGTAGCCAGTGCCTTTATGCGTTTGGGTACGGAACGTAGTACGAGTTTTGTTCTCCGGTAACGAGTACGGAGGGAAGTGAAGACCGTTATAAACCGCGCCAGTCACTAATGGGCGATCTGGGTCGCCCTCAAGGAAGGTGACAACAACTTCATGACCAATACGTGGCAAGTAAACAGCGCCCCATGTTGGCGCAGCCATAGATTGGCTTACACGGATCCAGCAGCTTGCGTGTTCATCGTTGTCGCCGTAACGATCCCAATGGAACTGAACTTTGATTCGCCCAAGTTTATCAGTGTAAATCTCTTCACCTGCAGGACCGACAACTACCGCCGTTTGTGGACCATCAACAACAGGAGGTGCAAGCTTTGGCGCTTTGAACACCACATCACGTGAGATACAAGAAAACTGGTTGTAATACGTGGTTGGCATACCGTTTGTTTCGTCTTCATGCACTTGCGGATCTTGGCCTGTGTGCATGACAGATAACATGATGTAATCACGGTTGATTTCAGAACGAGGGTGATCGCTAATGCTGAAGCTGTAGCCGGACGCTAAACGCATCACATCACTGCTTGCTTCGACTTGTTGATTGTCGACGATGTGCTCAGACATCCACTCTGTTGTTCTCACCTGCCCCATTGCAGGATCAACATAACGGCCAGGGTAATCAAACTGCTTTAAATCTTGGTCAAGATCGCCCGCATGAGTCATCTCTTGAGGGATTTTAGGCTGTTCGTAGTTGTAATCGGTGTAAGTAACTTGGCCTGTTCTCACGCGGTTAACAAGCTCAAGATCTGAGATATGTTCACGATCAGCAACACCGCCACCGTCAGCATGGAAAACAATCGGACCGATGTAAGAGGCGTTGAGTGGTGAACTCACCAGTGGCGCAATCGCGTCGTTGCTATCTACAATCACCATGGTGTGATTGGCTTCGGTATGGTCAAAGTAATACCACATACCGTGCTCAGCCATCATTCGTTGAACAAACTGAAGGTCAGATTCACGATATTGCAGTACATACTCTTTTGGCGGATACGTCCCAGAGACTTCAAAGCGGTAATCCGTCACGCCTCCATCATCAAGTACTTCGGTGATGATGTCTTGCGCTGATTTTTGTTGGAATATACGACAATCTTGACGCTGAGATAAGAACCAAGCTTGAGGCACAAGAACCAGCTGGTAGCGAGAAAAGCGACGACCCGTTCCAAGGTAACGAACTTCGTTTACCACGCCATTAAAAACGCGCGCAGCCCCCACCCCTTGTCCATAAAGAGTCAGCGTTCCCGCTTTGCGAATTAACGCATCAAAAGAGATATCTGGATCAAGTGAAAGTAATGAGAGACTGATGTGAAAAGGTTTCGACAGCTCTTCATTCACTTGAAAGCTTTCTACTCGAAAGTCGTGCCCACACCCTGGCACTTCAAATTTAAATTCTACGTCATTCACCATATCTTTTACCTGATACAAATAATCGAATTAGGGCCAACAATTGTTGGCCCTGAAACTTTACGCAAAAAGCAATTATGCTTCGCGTGGAGCACGCCAGTCGTCGTTACCAGCTGTACCACAGTTTTCGTGAGTTACTTCGATTGCACGGTAAGTCAGCTTAAGAACTTCTTCTGTCACGCGGTCTGCTGTTGCAGCGTCTTGACAGTGGTTCATGCGAGTTTGGATGTCTACTAGTAGTGCATCAATCAGTTTGATTGAGTAGTAGTGCTCTTGCTTACCTTGAACTGAAGTACGGTAGAAACGGATCACACACTCAGGAAGTTTTTCGCCAGATACTAGTGCGTTGAATAGTAGTGGAGAACAACGGTCTTGAACTTTAGTTACAACAAGTGGACGGTGAACACGTTGACCAGTAGGCTGACCACTTTGTGGGTCACGCGGTACTGTTAGTACGTGGTCTAGTTCTTGAACTAGGAACTCATCAACGTGAGCTTCTTGCCATGTGTTACCTACAGAATCTGCAGAGTAAGTATCTTTAGTGATGTGACCTTGAGTTTCACCTTTGATAGACATATATGCTGGAGTTGGCATCGTTATTTCCTTTTCTAAAATCTGTTTTGTTTAAAATCACCAAATCGCTTATCACCGCGACTACTTGGTATAATCAAACTCCGTGCCAACTTTCATAAACCTTAAAATACAACCACTTAGGTTAAATTCAGCTTTATTTATCAATTTATTAAGTACAATTTATTGGATAAAAAACCAAAAAGTTGGAAAAAGATAATAATAAATTGTTTCTCAGATAAAAAGTGAAAATAACCATATATCAAAGGGAGAATAAAGTTATTAACACTGGTAGTTTAGTTATATTAACCAGCAATTAATTCAAAATAACAAAGAGGCGGTACACAAGATAAATATTCACACTAATATTACTATTAAAATCACCAACAAACGATAGTCAAAATATCTTGATAAAAAAAGAGTGTTATCACTTTTAGTATAATAGTGGCCACCTCTTTTCCTCTAAAGAATAAAATGGCTATGATAAATATAAACCTTTCTTCATTAATTCAGCGTCTACACCCGATTGCAAAAGTGGCATTAGAAGACGCGGCTGCACTTGCAGTCTCTGAAAAAGCAAACGAAGTTCAAATTGAGCATTATTTACTGAGTCTTTTAGAAAGGCCAAATAGTGATTTTGACGTCTTATTAAGTCATTTTGATTGTTCTGAGAACTTATTAAGACAATCGGTTCGATCCACACTCGACACCAACGCCAAAGGAAATGGCAGCAAACCTGTTTTTTCTGCTTTATTAATCGAATGGTTACAAGAAAGCTGGCTGGTTTCTTCTTTAGATCTATCCGAAACACAAATCCGCTCTGGCGCCCTACTCCTTACTCTTGTTAGCAACCCTCTCCGTTACGGCCAACACGGTTACGCCTCTATCCTCGAAGCGGTCAACCCTGACAGCCTTAAGCGTAACTTTGCAGAGCTAACAAGCCACTCTATTGAGGCGCAAGTCGCGACTTCCGAAAAAACACAAGCTCGCGAAGATGGCTCGGCATTGAGCAAGTTCACGACAGACTTCACTGGTAAAGCACGCAAAGGCGAAATCGATCCTGTTTTCTGTCGTGACCAAGAAATCCGCCAAATCGTGGACATTCTTGCCCGTCGCCGTAAAAACAACCCTATTGCTGTTGGTGAGCCGGGCGTTGGTAAAACCGCAGTCGTAGAAGGCTTGGCACTTAAAATTGTACAAGGTGACGTACCAGACAACCTAAAAGGTGTTGAGCTTTACGGCTTGGACATGGGTCTTCTGCAGGCAGGTGCAAGCGTAAAAGGTGAATTCGAAAAACGCCTAAACGCGGTATTGGATGAAGTGAAAAACTCACCAACGCCAATCATCCTATTCATCGATGAAGCACACACTCTAGTCGGTGGCGGTAACCAAGCGGGCGGCAGTGATGCAGCCAACTTGTTAAAACCTGCCCTGGCACGTGGCGAAGTGAAAACCATCGCTGCAACAACCTGGTCGGAATACAAAAAGTACTTCGAGAAAGATCCAGCGCTCGCTCGTCGTTTCCAATTAGTGAAACTTGATGAGCCTTCTCCAGAGCAAGCAGCATTGATCATTCGTGGCCTGCGCCCGGCTTACGAGAAGTCACACAATGTATACGTACGTGACGACGCGATCACCGCAGCTGCAGCGCTTTCTGCTCGTTACATCTCTGGCCGTCAACTGCCGGATAAAGCGATCGATGTACTAGATACAGCGTGTGCGCGAGTGAACATCAGCCTTAATGCTATCCCTGCTTCTGTAGAAACACTTCAGCAAGAACTTGCTGCCCAACAGCGCGAGCTTGAAGCACTTGAGCGTGATGCCCTGCAGCAAACTGGCGACAAGCACAGCCTTGCTAACATTCCAGACCTAAAACTGGCAATGGAAACAACCAAAGAAGAGCTGGCAGAGCAAGAAGCCCAATGGCACAAAGAAAAAGAGCAGATCCAAGAGATGATTGCTCTACGTTCTCGCCTGCATGAACTGGTCTTTGGCGAAGCAAATGAAGAAGAGCTTGCTGCAGACGAAGATTCAGAACAAGATCAAGACGTTTCTCCATACGCAGAAATGGATGAAGAAGCGGTTCGCATTGCAATTTCAGCCTGCCAAGAACAGCTAGACGCAATCCGCAATGGCAACCCACTGGTTCATTTTGAAGTTGGCCCAGATGAAGTCAGCCACGTGATCTCGGACTGGACCGGTATTCCAATGGGTAAGATGCTTCAAGACGAAGCAGAGACCACGCTAAAACTGAAAGAAAGCCTAACACAAAGCATCAAAGGCCAAGAATACGCTATCGATGCACTGTCTGAAGGCATTCAAACAGCGAAAGCTGGCCTAGGTAACCCAGACGCACCAACAGGCGTATTCCTGCTGGTTGGCCCAAGTGGCGTGGGTAAAACTGAAACGGCTCGTGCGATCGCTGATCAAATGTTTGGTGGCGAGCGCTTTATGACGACCATCAACATGTCTGAGTTCCAAGAGAAGCACACGGTATCTCGCCTAATTGGTTCACCTCCGGGTTACGTAGGTTACGGTGAAGGCGGCATGCTGACAGAAGCGGTACGTCAACGCCCATATTCAGTTGTACTGCTAGATGAAGTGGAAAAAGCCGACCCAGAAGTGTTGAACCTGTTCTACCAAGTGTTCGACAAAGGTACGTTAAACGACGGCGAAGGCCGCACCATCGACTTCAAGAATACGCTGATCATCATGACCAGCAACCTTGCGACGCACGAGATTGAATCTTTGGTTCATCAATCAAAAGACATCGATGCAAACATCATCGCAGAAGCTATCCGCCCTACTTTGAACCAACACTTCAAACCGGCGCTGTTGGCACGTATGTCGGTACTACCATTTGTTCCGCTGTCTGATGAAGCAATGACAGAAATCATTCACCATAAGCTGAACAAAGTCTCTCAGCGTCTACAGAGCCATCACAAATTGTCTCTGAGCTACGAAGAAAGCTTGGTTGAATTCGTACTGGGTAACTGTCGCCTTGCTGAAACAGGCGCACGTAACATTGACGCGGTTATCAACCGTCAGTTACTGCCGCAGCTATCGACACAGCTATTGGTGCATGACAAGGATGATTCACATACGCAAATCGCAGTTTCTGTCGATGAGCAAGGAACACTAACCTATGCGTTCAGCTAATCATAGCGAACTTAGCAACGCCCTACTCGCGATCAGCCAATCTTTGGCTGATCGCAGCCAGCTGACCCAAACGTTAGATGCCGTGTTGACTGCGGCGAGACAAATGACACTCGCAAAGCATGGCATCATTTACGTTTTAGACCAGACTGGTCAAGCGTTGATCCCAAGTACCGCTCACCATAACGATAAAACGATTGTTTCCCACCCTTGGGAAGCATTGCAGATAGATTCTGCCAGTGAGAACAACCCATTTAACTTTGCGATTCGCAATGGTGAAGTGGTGTTGATCAACGAGCTGTACAAGTACAACGGTTACGACTGTGAAAGCATTTATCAAAGTGAGCAAATACTTGGACTAAAGAGTGAAAACTTATTGGCTTGGCCACTTATCGACAACGATAGTAAAACCATCGGCCTGTTAGTATTACTCGATTTAAGCGTTATCGACAACGAAACCGCACTCACTGAGTTCTGTCGCATGGCCGCGAGCAATATTCGCCAAGCGGTGTGGTTAGAGCAATATGGGCAAGTGATCAAAAGCCTGAGTGCCGACAATCAAGCTCTAGTGCGCGAGAACACTCAGCTTAAAAAGCGAACCAAGAAAACCTATCAAGGCCCGATTGCAGAGAGCGAAGAAATGCTCAATGTTTTAAATCGTCTTGATAAGGTGCTATCTCTTCCTGTCGACGTTCTGTTGCGTGGTGAAACTGGTGCAGGTAAAGAAGTGATCGCGAAATACATTCACGAGAACTCTAACCGAGCAGACCAGCCTTTGATCGTTCAAAACTGTGCGGCTATTCCAGAGCAGTTATTGGAATCGGAGCTTTTTGGGCATAAGAAAGGCTCATTCACTGGCGCAGACAAAGATAAAGTGGGCCTGTTTGAAGCAGCCAACGGTGGCACGCTATTCCTAGATGAGATTGGTGATATGCCAATGCTACTTCAAGCTAAGCTACTTCGAGTACTGCAAGAGCGTAAGGTTCGCCCTATCGGTGCCAGTAAAGAGATTGAGGTAGACGTTCGCGTTATCGCAGCCACCCACTGCAATCTTATGAAGCAGATCAAAGACGGCGGGTTCCGTGCTGACTTGTTCTATCGCTTGAATGTATTCCCGATTACGCTGCCTCCCTTGAGAGAACGTGAGTCAGACATTATTCCTCTCGCAGAACATTTCGTGCAGCACACGACCAAGACCCTAGGCTTACCGCAAGCGCCGGGGTTAAGTGCCAACGTGCGTAAACAGCTTCTTGCATACTCTTATCCGGGTAACGTACGTGAGCTTAAAAACATCATCGAGCGCTCAGTACTGCTGTCCGATTTTGAAACCATCACTCACATCGAGTTTGGTGAACAAATCCCAGAAGACATGCCAAGTGTTGAGGTAAAAGCGGCATCACCTACCCTAGAACAACCTGCCTACGAGCCAGCACAAGCGGATTTAGAAGACGCGGCAATCGGCCTAAAGGACGTTGTTAGCCAATACGAACGCGCAGTGATCATCGATTGCTTAAATGCTTGTAATTGGCACACCAAGAAAGCCGCCGAGCAATTGGCGCTCCCAATGAGCACACTTAACCACAAAATGAAGAAATACGATATTTCTGCAGCGGGTTGATAAAAAACGGGAAACGGGAAACG
>NZ_JAHGAH010000339.1:0-1758 GCF_030248475.1 Vibrio sp. D173a | reverse complement strand
CACTCGCTCGATAAGACCCCTTGTTCAGTGGATTAAGCCATAGAGGTTCGGGGTAGCTCCCCATAAAGAAACCGGATATACGTGCACTTGTAAACCGCTAACTTAAGCTTCTTGCATTACTAGGGGAGTCCATATACGTCCCTCGCTGTTCAGAATGACGACATATATTTGTGCGCATTAACACAGACCCAACAAATCCACACACAAATTAAGTCAACACTTTTCTTTACTAACCCTATCGAGCATAATATGTACTGACGTATAAATGGTGGGTATATGAAGACCGTAGATAGGATTTTGCAAATCGTTAAGCGTGATGGCTCTGTCACCGCGAAACAACTCTCTTCTGAACTGGGTATGACAACAATGGGTGCGCGCCAGCACCTGCAAGGTTTGGAAGATGACGGCGCCCTGTCGATTCATGATGTAAAAGTCAAAGTTGGTCGCCCAACTCGCCATTGGTCTCTTACACAAAAAGGTCATGAGCAATTCGCTGATCGTCACGGTGAACTAACCATTCAGTTTATTGAGGCTGTAGAGCACATCTTCGGTAAAGACGGATTGGAGAAAGTCACGTCCGAACGCGAGAAACTCACCTTACAGAACTACCAACAGCATCTTGAGCAGTGTGAGTCTCTAGAGAGCAAACTAAAGACACTGGTTACTCTGCGTGAGCAAGAAGGCTACATGGCAGAACTAGAACAAGATGAACATGGTTTTATCCTCATCGAAAACCACTGCCCTATCTGCAAAGCCGCGACTCGCTGCCCAAGTTTGTGCCAATCTGAGCTCAACGTCTTCCAATCGCTTCTCGGCAATGAAACCAAAATCGAACGCGCCGAGCACATCATCAGTGGTCAACGCCGCTGCGTGTACCGTATTCAAGCCTAATATCTCGACTCACTCCCACTTTGTTATGAACATGCACTCTTATTAGTGAGACGATGCTGTCATTCCTTCTATCTCGGTTTCTACATGGATTAAGCTTTTAGTAACTAGGAGCAACATCCAATGGATTTGGAGATAGTTATGCCAAGCCCCCACAAACCACAAGTTTTGCCCTCATTCGATGAAATGGTAAAAATGGCAGAACGCGATCCCGAAGCCTTTGAACAGTTTCGTCATGATATGGCGAAAGAAATGATTGAAGGCGCCTCAGAACGGATGCAACCACGATTGTGGGCTCAGCAAAGCCACATAGATAGAGTCATCCACAACTGCAAAAATCCCAACCACACCAACGTTGTGTTGATGAATGAGCTACAGAAACAGGTCGTAAAATTCAGAGAGGCATTACAAGGGGAAACGGCACCAACTCAAAAAGCCGATGTGGTTGAGTTGAGAGCGTTTAAAGGTAGAGATGATTTTTACTAAAACTCATTGGATAAATCGAGAAAGTCAGGGTTAGATTCTCTCACTAAATCTAACTTCCATTCACGCTTCCATTGTTTCAACTGCTTTTCTCGGTTTATGGCAGTTGCCATATCTTCAAACAGCTCAAAGTAAACGAGCTTGTGAACGTGATACTTCTTGGTAAAGCCCTCGACTACTCCGTTTTTATGTTGCCATATTCTTTGGGGCAGCTGACTGGTAACACCAATGTAGAGAACAGAGTTATTTTTTGAAGTTAGGATGTAAACGCAAGGTGTTTTGTCGATGGTTCATTCTCCTTAATGAGTTGTTTTAGTTTCCTATTGTGACCCACCAGCAAAGTTAGCTTACTTCAAACTCGGAGCACTCGGTGAGTAGATTCTGAAT
>NZ_JAHGAH010000338.1:0-1445 GCF_030248475.1 Vibrio sp. D173a | reverse complement strand
TCGCTTATCTCAAAGGTTATACAAGGATTTTCAAGCAAATACCATTCGAACACGCCGGGTACTTTCCTACTTTTTTCTCGGTAAAGAGTTGATAGGAAGAGAAGCTTACTCATTTAGCGTGAAGGATCTGGCCTTAGCCGTAGGAGGCCTCAAAGCGATAAGTGCGGCAGAGTTCCGGTGAAAAGATGTGGGGATCCCTCAGCATTAAAGGGCCTTTTACTTTCAGTGCATTATTCAATAGTAATTGCTTTTACAGGTGCATACTTATATTTCGAATCATCGACATTATAATGAACGGTAATCGTCGGTTTGGCATGCTTTACAGATAAAAGCGTTGATAGCAGAGTATTAAAAGCAATGTCACTTTTTGTTATACGAAATAATCTAGCATCACTTGGCATATTATCCAACGTGAACAATATTTCACCTCGATGACCATTTGGCCAGTTTTCACCATAAAGGTTTATTTTACTTACCTTACCCGTATGGGATTCTGCATATACATTGAATGACATTAAGCTGATAAACAGCAGCGTGAGCAATTTTTTCATTTAAAAACACCTTATATTTATTTATATTGAAAATATTTCATTCAATAAAGACACAGAAATTATTATATATAATTCCAATGTTAAGGTAAAGTTTAAATATTACTAAACAATAAAAACCTAAGATCTTAGAGCTAAAAAATCGATCTAGAAAAAATAATTAAATCATAAAAATATGTGTAGCTATTTACATTTCTCGGAATTTATTCAATGAAAAAATGAAGTAACACAATTAAATCAACTTAAGGAAGCCCCAGCCTAATAATTAAAGAGCCTAAAAATGACATTCATAATAAAAATGACACGTGGAAATTAATGATTTCATATATCAAACGGGCTTCTTATTGATAATTAGATAGTGTATTAAAATTATCATTTTTTATTTAAAATAAAATGTAAAATTAAAAAAACAATAATAACTTTAAAATAAAGCAACTAGCAGGAGTTTATTTAAATGATAAAAAGATGCCTCTTACCTATACTTTTATTTACAACAAGTGTTACTAATGCAAGCGGAATAGCTTCAACTAAAATTACAAGTCTTATGCTTGATCAGCTATATCCTAATCAAGTATTTATTAAAACCAGTAAACCCCATGTGGCAGGTTCACCAGATTGCCATAGTAATTCAACTTGGTCTTACGTTTTAAGACTAGATAATGAAAAAGCAAAGACTATGTATTCCATGCTACTAGCAGCCCATATGGCAGGGAAACCCGTTAGCCTTGTAGGTACAGGAAGTTGTACATCCTTTGAAATTGTTGAAGATTTACGAAGAATAGAGCTGTCTTTTGAAGATTAACTCGGTCCCAAATTCAATTACGAAGTGCAACACTTCGCTATTTAGGCAGCTACTTATATATATCATGGCAATAGGGTAATATACCCGTTCAACTT
>NZ_JAHGAH010000337.1:0-4200 GCF_030248475.1 Vibrio sp. D173a | reverse complement strand
CCATATACGTCCCTCGTTGTTCAGAATGACAATTACTTTAGCAAGCTCTAAACAAAAAGAGTTCGTCATCCTAGCGAGCTCCAGCGAGACTAAGGATCTAATAACAACTCACTACAACCCTTCATCCTTCACCTCAACTCACAGCACAAACGGACCGCAGATTCTGAATCACCTCGCCCCTCGTTGTTCATAATGACAGTTACTTTAGCAAGCCCTAAATAAAGAAAGTTCGTCATCCTAGCGAGCTCCAGCGAGACTAAGGATCTAATAACAACGTGCGCCGTACCCTTCCCTTTCCCAAAAAACGCCATTTATTACCTCAAATATGGAAACTGTGTTCCTTCTCCGCAAGCCTTTGACTCTTAATTGAGTTGTTTCAGGTCAATAGCGTAACGGGCGCTTTGTGCTTATACTGGGCACATTGGTTACTAGCACGAAATATCCATGAAACAATCATTGCAGATCTGGCTTGAAGCCGCTCGTCCAAAAACATTACCCCTCGCACTGGTGTCTATTTTAACCGGTAGCGTACTCGCCTACTCTGCGGGTCACTTCTCGCTGACTATCGCTGTAATGGCCTTCGTCACCGCAACGCTACTGCAAATATTGTCGAACCTTGCGAACGACTACGGCGATGCAGTGCAAGGCACGGACAACGACAACCGTTTAGGCCCTCAGCGTGCGATGCAGTCTGGCGCGGTAACCGCGGATCAAATGAAGAAAGCGATCATCTTCAACATCATCCTGACCGCCATCGCTGGTTTAATCTTAGTGTTTTACGCACTGAGCTCTTTTGAAAGCATCATTACCTTTATCGGTCTGGGCATTCTTGCCATTATCGCGGCGATTGCTTACACCATGGGCAGCAAGCCTTATGGTTATGTTGGCTTGGGTGACCTGTCTGTATTTATCTTCTTTGGCCTACTTGGTGTATCTGGTACTTACTTCCTACATACAGGCCATGTCGATGCGACACTATTCCTACCAGCATTAGGCTGTGGTTTGTTAGCAGTAGCAGTGCTAAACATCAATAACATGCGTGATATCGAAAATGATAGCGAATGTGGCAAACGCACCATGGCAGTTCGACTAGGCCAACGCAAAGCGAAACAATACCACTTCATCTTACTTGGTGGTGCACTACTGGCTTTTGCTGTTTATCTGCTCATTCAAGACAAGCCGGTATGGATCAGTTTGCCATTCCTGATCAGTATTTTCGTGGTGGCGGACCATGGTAAAGCGGTTTGGAATACCGAGAAACCTGCGCAAATCGCTCCAATGATGCCAGTTGTCGTGAAGTGTTCACTGGTGACTAACGTTTTATTTGCAACAATTGTGGTAGCTCAAACTCTGATGAGTTAAAAAAGGATTGTCATTGCATTGACTTAATGCCTAGATATACTCAAATACAACAGTTTCTGTTTAGAAAGGTACGCTATGGAATACAATACCTCAGCACTCTGTGATATCTACCTTGATCAGGTAGACGTGGTTGAACCGATGTTCAGTAACTTTGGCGGACGTGCTTCGTTTGCCGGGCAAGTGACAACGATTAAGTGTTTTGAAGACAACGCACTGATCCGCGAAACGTTAGAACAAGATGGTGTCGGACGAGTATTGTTGATTGATGGTGGTGGTTCCCTACGCAGAGCCTTAATCGATGCAGAAATCGCGACGCTTGCAGAAGAAAACGAATGGGAAGGCATCGTTGTTTACGGTTGTGTCCGTGAAGTAGACGAACTGGAAGACATGAACCTAGGCATTCAAGCACTCGCTTCAATTCCTGTTGGGGCAGCAAATCAAGGCATTGGTGAAATCGACATACCGGTTAACTTTGGTGGC
This sequence comes from Vibrio sp. D173a, assembly GCF_030248475.1. Lineage (NCBI taxonomy): Bacteria > Pseudomonadati > Pseudomonadota > Gammaproteobacteria > Vibrionales > Vibrionaceae > Vibrio > Vibrio sp. D173a. Next base: position 2,358 of record NZ_JAHGAH010000337.1, on the reverse strand, counting down.
GTTAGCTTCCTACCTGAAGATTACATCTACGCAGACAACACTGGCATCATTCTCTCTCCTGAGCCACTCAATGTAGACTTAGAGCTCGATGAAGAAGACGACGGGGAGGAAGGGGTAAACTAACCCTACTCCTTTATTCGCAACGAGCCAGTCGCTAAAACCCCATTGCCAAATACGCAAACACCCGCCGAAGCGGGTGTTTTTGATTCTGGATACTTAAGTGGATTATTCCACTTCGTCCATCTTGCCAAGTAGTGCACGAATGCGCTCTTGCCACTGAGCATGCTCTTGTTGAGCTTGCTGAGATTTTTGCTCTAGCTCTTCACGCTGAGAACGAAGCTCGTTTGCTTCTGTTTCAAGCTTCACTTTATCTTCTTTCAGCTCTTCGACTTCCATCTGAAGAAGAGTGATTGTGTCAACTGCAGTTTGAATTTTCGATTCTAGTTGTTCTAGTACTTCAAAAGACATCTTGGCCTACCTATTGTTATTCCGTTGGGACGATGCGCGAGCATTCGCTTGCACCTTACCTATGAGGTTCATTCTACTCAGCGTAGCGACGAGAAACACTTACTATATTCGATATTTTGCATCATTCGGTTAAAAAATCGGCGCAATCTCACTAAACGCTGACTTTTCTTATCATCGAAGCATTTTTGCGCAATGCATTTTCCCATCACTACCCCATAAACTCACCCAAGTATTGATCAAATTCAACTTAGTTAAAGTAAAAGCTCAGCAAAAAGGCAAACGTTTAACTGACGATGTGATAAAATCGCCGCGCAAATTATTCTTCCCTCTTGTTACTTGGAGACATCATGAAACGCGATTTAGCAATGGCATTTTCCCGTGTTACTGAAGGTGCCGCTTTGGCTGGTTACAAATGGCTTGGCCGTGGCGACAAAAACGCAGCGGACGGTGCTGCAGTTGAAGTGATGCGCACCCTACTGAACAAAACAGACATCAGTGGTGAAATCGTTATTGGTGAAGGTGAAATCGATGATGCACCAATGCTGTACATCGGTGAGCAAGTGGGTATCGGTGGTGACGAAGTCGATATCGCGGTAGACCCAATCGAAGGCACACGCATGACCGCAATGGGCCAATCTAACGCCCTAGCAGTATTGGCAGCGGGTGAGAAAGGCAGCTTCCTTAAAGCGCCAGACATGTACATGGAAAAACTGGTTGTTGGTCCTGGCGCAAAAGGCGTTATCGACCTAGGTAAGCCACTTAAAGAAAACCTAGAAAACGTAGCAAAAGCACTGAACAAACCTCTTGATACGCTAGTCGTTATTACGCTTGCTAAGCCTCGTCACGATAAAGTGATCGCAGAGATGCAAGCCATGGGCGTTCGCGTATTCGCAGTGCCAGACGGTGACGTAGCCGCTTCAATCCTAACTTGTATGCCAGATAGCGAAGTAGACATGATGTACTGCATCGGCGGCGCACCAGAAGGCGTAGTATCTGCAGCGGTGATTCGTGCACTGGACGGTGACATGCATGGTCGTCTTCTTCCTCGTCACGAAGTAAAAGGCGATACGGAAGAAAACCGCATCTACGGCTCAGCTGAACTACAACGCTGTGAAGAGATGGGTGTAAAAGCGAATGTTGTATTGAAGATGGAAGACATGGCGCGCAGCGACAACGTTGTCTTCTCTGCAACGGGTATTACCAAAGGTGACCTACTAGAAGGCATCTCTCGCCAAGGCAATATCGCAACGACAGAAACCCTATTGATCCGTGGCCGTTGTCGTACTATTCGTCGTATCAAATCTACGCACTACCTAGAGCGTAAAGACCCAGAAGTGCGCGATATTATTCTTTAAGCATTATTCGAGGCTCCCGCTCACTCTGAGTTGGAGCCTTTCTTTCCTTGCAAGTCATTTACGCTTCCTTTGTCATCATCAGAGTACGCCACTCTAGTGAGCAAGAATCTAGTTCCAGCGAGCTCCCCATCTTTATTCCTAAACTCAGGCTATAGAACCAACGGATAATAGATTCTGAATCACCTCGTTCCTCGCTGTTCAGAATGACGATTACTTTAACAAGCTATAAACCAAAAGAGTTCGTCATCCTAGCGAGCTCAAGCGAGACTAAGGATCTAGTCACAGCAACCCCTTATTCTTTCCTACTCACCTTAAACCACAGCACAAACGGACAATAGATTCTGAATCACCTCGTCCCTCGTTGTTCAGAATGACGATTACTTTAACAAGCTATAAACCAAAAGAGTTCGTCATCCTAGCGAGCTCAAGCGAGACTAAGGATCTAGTCACAGCAACCCCTTATTCTTTCCTACTCACCTTAAACCACAGCACAAACAGACAATAGATTCTGAATCACACTCAATGGTATGGACTC
>NZ_JAHGAH010000336.1:0-4992 GCF_030248475.1 Vibrio sp. D173a | reverse complement strand
CTTTACGGCTTCGTCTATTTTTCGAATGACCGCAGGGATCATATGAGATTTGTTTACATCAAACTTATCCCAGTAACCATAAAGATTGCATGGGATGAGTGTTTTGTACTCTACACCATATTGAGCCGATAGGTATTCAGCGAGCTTTGCCACCGCAACTTTCGCAACCGCATAACCTTCATTGGTAGGCTCAAGCTCCCCCGTTAAGATTTGCTCTTCCTTAAGTGGATTCTGAGCAAGCCTTGGGTACATGCATGAGCTGCCTAAGTTGATAAGTCGTGTGATACCTGCATCATAAGATGCTTGAATTACATTCAGGCCTATCTGAAGGTTTTGAAAACAAAAATCATAAGGGGCAGCTATATTCGCTTGGATACCACCAACCAACCCTGCACAATGGACGACTACGTCTGGCCTGTGAATCGACAGGTATTCGTTGATCGCTGCCTGTGAGGTTAAATCAAGATCTTGTCTCGATGGAGCGATAACCTCAATGCCTTTTTTCTCGGCTAGGGCAATAATGTTCTTTCCGACCATTCCTCGGCCGCCAGTAATAAAGAGCTTCATTATTAATTCTCTAAAGAGATAGATACATCGAAGCCATTGTCTTTCAGCAGAGCGTGACGTTTCGCCACATCTAAATCAGCAGCCACCATTTCTGAACACATTTGTTCAACCGTAATTTCAGGCTCCCAACCTAGCTTTTCTTTTGCCTTTGTTGGATCGCCCAATAGAGTTTCAACTTCGGCTGGGCGGAAATAGCGAGGGTCAACTTTTACGATAACATCCCCAACTTTAAGTGCTGGCGCATTGTTTCCGTGAATAGCTGACACGACAGCGACTTCGTCTACACCCTCACCTTTAAACTCGAGCTCAACGCCGACTTCAAGTGCAGATAAGCGAACAAATTCTCGAACAGAGATTTGCTTACCCGTAGCAATAACAAAGTCTTCGGCTGTATCCTGTTGAAGCATCATCCATTGCATGCGAACGTAATCTTTAGCGTGTCCCCAATCGCGTAATGCGTCCATATTACCTAGATATAGGCATTGCTCTAAACCTTGAGAGATATTAGCAATCGCACGGGTAATTTTTCTTGTTACGAAGGTTTCACCACGACGGGGTGACTCATGGTTAAACAAAATACCATTACATGCATGCATTCCATAAGATTCACGGTAGTTAACAACAATCCAATATGCATACATTTTAGCTACAGCGTATGGCGAGCGAGGATGAAATGGTGTTGTTTCTCTTTGTGGAATCTCTTGCACTTCACCATACAACTCTGACGTGGATGCTTGATAGAATTTGGTTTTTTTCTCTAGCCCTAAAAAGCGGATTGCCTCTAATAGACGTAAAGTACCAATAGCATCGACATCCGCTGTATATTCAGGGCATTCGAATGAAACGGCAACATGTGACTGCGCACCAAGGTTATACACCTCGTCTGGCTGCACTTCTTTTAAGATTCGAGTAAGGTTAGATGAGTCTGTTAGGTCACCATAGTGCAGAAAGAAACGGGCATTTTCCTCATGTACATCTTGGAAAATGTGGTCGATTCTTTCGGCATTGAAAGATGATGCTCGGCGCTTAATACCGTGCACTTCGTAGCCTTTCTCCAGCAAAAATTCTGCTAAATATGAGCCGTCTTGGCCTGTAACACCGGTAATTAAAGCTTTTTTCATTTTGATAACCTTTTGTCTCTATTTTAGGCAGCATTGGTCTGTTGCTGCCTTTATTATATGCAGTTTATCGGGATAGTTGCTTATTATGTATTGTTTTGAATTATCCAACCAGGGTAATTCATGTCTTTTAATTCTAAGCCTAACTCTGCACGTCCCCACTTTTCTGGACACACGACGATTTTGTCTGAGTTCGAGTTCAGATATGCTCCCCACCAACTAAAGCTGCTGTTTGGAATGATATTGTGCTTACACAAGCTCATTAACTGCATATCACTGTAACTTTCAGCTTTGGTATTCCAGTCAATGTAGACTACTTTTTCTAAATTTAAGTGTTCTTTACACCAAGCAATGTCGTCAGAAAATACAAAAAATGTCGGTGAATCTACCTGGCTTTCAATATGTTCAACTGCTTTGCGATAGTATGACAGTGGGGCTAGTCCATTGATCGCCGGAACATTGAGGTAATCACCACGACGTACGTGAATAGCGACAGAATTTGTCTCTTTGATTTGATCAAATACGGCTAGATTCTTCGGCTCAGTGAGCTCTGGAAATTTGAAAGCTTTGCAAACAAGAGATTCGCAGTCTGTAAAGTATTTCCAGGAAGTCCAAGCTTGATTGTACACCGCATGCTTGTGAGTAAATGCGCGTTCATCAAAGTTATAGTTACGATGTTTCGCATCGATCGTTTTGAACGCAAGCTTACGAACTTTTCTGTATAAAAACTGCTCATTCCTTGATATTGCTTTCGCAAATGGACTTGCATCTGTTGTTTTAATATTAAACAGTCTTTCAAGCTCGTAGCCGTTATGTTGTTCATAATCTTCAAAAAAAGAGGTATCAAAAATAACCGTCTCTTTAGAACCGTATTTGTTTTCTAAGCTCAAATACAGAGCATAAGCAAACATTTGGCTCCCAAGGCCGCCGGCTGCTTTAATAATTTTCATGTTGTTTCCTCAAAAGTATGGTCAGCAGCTTATGCCAACTTGGAGTATTGTTCTATCGCATGCTCAGTAAGAAACTGTGCCCCAAGACTGAGTTGAAAGTCATGAGGGGTGTTCGAAAGCTGGATTATTTTCTCGGCTAACGATTGGTCATCTAATTGTGATAAAGCACTTTTGGGTAAAATTTCTCTAGGACCACTGTTACAGTCTGTCGATATCGCTGGGACATTAAGAGCTAAAGCTTCTAAAATTACGTATGACAAGCCTTCATAGTCAGACGATAAGATTAACCCTTGGGAAGCTGCTAAAATCGGGTATGGGTTTTGTTGATGCCCGGCAAAAACAACTTTGTCTTGTAAACCTAGTTCGCTAACAAGATTTCGTGCTTGTTTCTCTTTCGGCCCTTTTCCAACCAGCACCAATTTCTTGTTAATATTTGCTAAATGATATGCCCTTATGAGCCTGTCATGTCTCTTAGCATCATTAAATTTTCCGATATGAACTAGGTAATCCTCACCAGCAAAAGGTGAAGCATCTTGTTGACTTAGTGTTTTAATCTCACCGATATTTACAGGGTTGTAAATTACGTGGTTCGTACCTGGAAGGTTAAAGTTTTTGTCTAAATCTTCTGCGGCACCTTGGGAAACGCAAACACGATCATGTTTCGAATAAACACTCTCTAGTTTTCGTTTTGCTAAGTAACGTTTGAAGCCTGTACGACTTTTTAAGTGCTCAATTGATGTCGTACTATGGATCACATGGAATACACTCGGCAAATTGAAATATCGAGTGATTTTATCTGCTTCAGTTAAGTTTGATAGAATCAGATTTGGTGTGCCAATGTTGTTTTGAATGTAGTTTTCAACAAACTGAGCTTGATATTTTCTTTTAAAAAGAGCTTTTATACCTTTGATTTTTGGTAATTTTACAATGTGTAAGTTCAGCTCATCAGGTACTTGATATTCGACTCGGTCTTCAAAGCAGATAATATGACATTCGTAGTTTTTTAGCTCAGTCAAGCCGTTGTATATATTGAGGACAAACCTTTCTGCACCATTGCCTTGTAGGGTTGGGATGATAAAAACGGCTTTATTTTTTTTCATAATGGTCACTGTATGGAATGATATCAAAAGGAAGCTTAGATACTGGGGAGCAGTTGTAGAGACCTACCTCTTTGGCATCGTACTGTTTCTTTGCTTCTGTCATGAAAGGCAAAATCTTATCTTCAAAATCTTTTTGTAAGCCACTTTTTTGAACATGTTTCTCGTCTTCATAAAAACGAGGCAAGTGTGCATTAGAGATATCTAGGCCTAAAAGGTATGCGCTAGTTGGGTTTGCGTTGAGTATTGATTGGATAGCAACAGCCATAACAGTACCCCCATCAACAACATACTGATCAATGTTGTTAGTGAACTTATCTTTCTCAGATATAGGCGCAATATGAAAAAGGTAGACTTCGTTCTTGCGTATAATCTCAAAGTCTCGCTCTGCAATGGCGCAAAGGGCACCAAGGCTAAGTATCAATTTTGATTTATTTCCGGCACTGTTTTTAAGAAGATCGAAGCGATTGTAGACAAAGTTTGAGTCCATAATGACATGCGCAAAAATGGGTAAGTCTTCTTTATAGGCAAGAGAGATAGCACCATTTAGAAAAATGTTATTGGTTTCTTTGAGCTTCGCTAAATCGAGCTCATTAACACTTGGGCCTGATCCGATGATATTGACGCTACTTTCAGTTAGGTCGAGAGAAGAGAGTGGTAAAATATCTAGTTTGTTTTGCTTGAAAGCCCACTGACCATCTTTGAACGCTACATCAGGCCAATAATCTGCTTTGAACCAATCACTTCTTTTGTGGGTTAACTTAATGTACTTCTTAATGATTTTTCTTCGGATTCGAGTGAATAGAAAATCATCCATATTGGTTTTCCCTTACATAACATAGAGTTTTGACAATCGCACCTAGATTAGACGTAACGGTACTATTAAGTTGTTGTTTCTGATTGTTGCAAGCATCCGAGTTATTAAATTTGTTGTTGACGAGAGAGCTTAATTCTCGTGAATCTTTAATAATATCAATGGCCTGATTTGAAGTGAGTAGATTTACAATCTCTTCAAAGTTAAAGTAACTCGGCCCAGTTATCACTGGTAATCCTAATGCTGCTGGCTCCAAAACACTGTGCCCGCCAACTTTGTCACCAATTAAGCTGCCTCCCATAAAACAGATATCGGCCGCCCCCATTAATACCAGCATTTCTCCCATTGTATCGCCTAGGTATACCTGAATATTGTCAGCAATAGAGGGTTGGCTACTCACTTGGTTCGTTCTTCGTTCGGTTGCAAAACCGAGCTTTTGACTAAGC
>NZ_JAHGAH010000335.1:0-861 GCF_030248475.1 Vibrio sp. D173a | reverse complement strand
GAACTCGGTGATTTACGGCGGTTCGATCATCCTAGAAAGCTAATGGCTTATCTGGGCCTCGTTCCAACCGAAAGCTCAAGTGGCGGTAAAACTCGACGCGGCAGCTTAACTAAGTGCGGGAACAGTCGAGCAAGGCGACTACTGGTGGAAGGCGCACATACCTACAAGCATAAAGCCAATATCTCTGTAGAACTCCAACTTCGACAAGAAGGTCTGCCCAAGGAGATCGTCGATATTGCTTGGCAAGCACAGCAACGATTATGCCGACGTTATCAACGACTGCTCCAAAAAGGAAAGAATAGGAATGTTGTGGTCGTGGCTATCGCTAGAGAAATGATCGCCTATATCTGGGCTATCGCGAGAGAGGTTATCGTGAGCGACGTTGATCCTAAAACTCGTATCGCGAGGCTACCCGCATGAGCAACGAATTAGTGTTATCGCAAAGGATGAAGCATCGGGTGTGGCACAATCACCGACGGCGTTAGGACGGCAATAAAGCGTAAGCTATATTGAACCACGAGCATAGACTGAAGACAGGTGCCACGACGGAACAAGTAAGGTAGGCTCTGCTCGCCAACGGTGAGTAATCCACGTATATCAGCATGAGAACCGACGACATTACTTGCTTCACCAATGCGGTAACACTACTACTGATTTACAAGTAAGGCTCTGGGAATGTGGGAGCAGAAACTTCTACGTTTTAATTGACAGTGGGGGTCATATCAACGCCCAATTAAGGTGTGAGGCACGCAATACCAAAGCCGCCGCAGACCACCTTAAACACCAAAACCAACGCATAGTGAAAATGCCACGCGTGCCGAATCACTCTTAAATTGTTTGATATGCTTGTGGTTCTGAAAC
>NZ_JAHGAH010000334.1:0-1533 GCF_030248475.1 Vibrio sp. D173a | reverse complement strand
CATTGGGGTCCACTTCTCGAGGAGCTACCAATGCAGCGTATTGTATTCTAACCTGTTACACAGATCTTCCACTCAAGGGGATCCTGTTACCCTTAACTTATTCCGAGGAAGACTCCAATGGCAATGTAAGTGTTTCATTTACATATCGCTGTGGATCTAAGAATTCGTTCACTATTCCTGCTCAAGACAAAGAACTAGTTCGAGATATAGAGCTTTACGCTACAGAATTGGCAGATAAACAATGCTCTAAAAGCCACGAACGTCTTTTACTTAAAAGGGGAGGTGCTGAGAAAATCCCTACAGATTGGGACGGCATTAATGCTATCTCGTCAAGCCAGATATCAACATGGTCAATTGAGCCAAATAGCTACTTTCTTACACTTCAGTCAAGTCGTTGGCGAGAGATGACTAGCAATCAAGTATACTCTGATAGTGGTAATAGCGGTGTTCAAAGCATCATTCAGAGTAGCTTTAACGTTATTAACCGACATTATGCTAATGGTGACCCAGAGCTCAACAAAACGATCATCTCACAAGCTATACAAGTAATTGAACAAATACTCGATGACACGAGTTTAGAGCAAGCAAAATCAATAGTTACAGCCAAGCTTGGAATTCAAATGCTGGCACATGATGAGTGGCAAAAGAAAAAAGCTGAAGAGAACGCTAAAACAAACCCAAATGGCATTAACTGCAATGGGAAGCAACGTATTGTCGATGGGAAAAACACTCAGCGTAAAACGAACAATGCAATGAATATGAACCTGCCCTGCTCTGAATACGATATGTGTCACAAATGCCAGTCGGCTAAAGCTATTAATGACGTTCAGCCGATATATAAACTTATCTCTTTCATTGATGTACTTAAAGAAATATTAGATCAACACACCGATGCAAAAGACGAAGTGCATGAAAAAATATCCGCTTTTGAGTTCACTCTTGACGGAGCAAGCAACGATGTATACGAAAGTGCTATGGAGTTATTTATTAAAAATGGCCGTCATCCACGAGTGTCAATTGACCACGCCATACTGGCGTTACATCGCTAATTAGGAGCCTAACATGATACAACTACTTGAGAGGCAAAAAGCTGTCATCGATGCACAAAGTAAAGTTGGTATCTACACAGACTACCTCAATGATGTGCTGAGCCCTGCAGTTAAACGTGGAAACTGGAACGAATTTGAGAATCTCGACATTGGCTTTACCGTTACAGGGAAATCATTGGGCAAGGTGGGTGACAACGATGCATGGAGAAAGCTTCAACTCTTTTTTGAACCTAACGCTACCAAAATCAATACATTAAACTTTGAAATCGATGAAAAAACAATCGAGCGTAATCTGAGGAACCAACTAAAAGCACTCGCTATAAAAATGATGTGGCTATCACCTAAGAATTATTCATTTCAGTCTATTTGCAACACTATAGTCACCTTAAAAAAACTTGTCCCCCCACTACTCTATGAGGGAGAAAACAGCTTAGGTTCCGTAGACTTTGAGCGTCTAGAAGCATGGGTATACCCGTTCCACTTG
>NZ_JAHGAH010000333.1:0-940 GCF_030248475.1 Vibrio sp. D173a | reverse complement strand
TGCTTCGTAGATCTCTTGTCGTCGAACTGGTTTTGAAACAAAACCGTCCATGCCGGCTTTCATGCATGTAGTCTTGTCACTTTCCAGTGCGTGAGCTGTTAACGCGATGATTGGAATATTAATGCCTTTCTGTCTGATTAGCCTCGTCGCTGTTATCCCATCCATAATTGGCATTGAGACATCCATCAAAATGATGTCGATGTTTTGTCTTTGTTCTTCAAGAAATGCGATTGCCTCTGCGCCGTGGCTAGCAATAAAAACATTATGTCCTAACTTGGTTTAAGATTAGTTTAATTACAAGTTGATTAGACTCTGTATCTTCTACAACAAGAAGGTTCACTGCTTTTGATGGATGATTGGGCTCTATCTTTACCGGTCTATCTTGATTATTTCTCGTTAACACAGGTATCTTAATTTCAAAGTGTGAGCCAACATTCTCTTCACTTTTAACGCTGATTGTTCCTCGCATCATTTCAACCAAATGTTTGGTGATAGCAAGTCCAAGGCCTGTACCTCCGAATCTTCGAGTAATCGAACTGTCTCCTTGATGGAAAGCAGTGAAAAGATGTCCGATTTTTGATTGAGGGATTCCAATTCCGGTATCAACCACTGAGATTACAAGCTCACCATCACGTTCAATAACCGAGACGTTGATACCACCAAAATCAGTGAATTTGCTGGCGTTCCCAATTAAATTGAAAAGTACTTGAGACAATCGAGTCGAATCGATCCAATATTGCTTGTTATTATCCAAGTTACATTGGTATTCGAAACTCAGGTTTTTACTTATAGCTACCTGTTTTTGTTGGGAAATAACCAGGGTTACCGCGTCACGTAAGTTTGTCCATTGTTCGCTTAGACGAAAGCTTCCCGACTCTATTTTGGACAAATCGAGGATATCGCTAATTATCGCTAATAACAGATCTGCTGAGCACTCCAT
>NZ_JAHGAH010000332.1:0-602 GCF_030248475.1 Vibrio sp. D173a | reverse complement strand
TGCTGAGCACTCCATTTGATTCAAAACTTCAGATTGGCTTTCTGTTAACGTCGACTGTCTTAATATGTCGAGCATACCCAAAACCGAGTTTAAAGGGGTTCGAATCTCATGACTCATCATAGCGAGAAATTCAGATTTTGATTGGTTAGCGCGTTCTGCTTCTTCTCTTGCTTTAGCAAGTTGCGAAGTACGCACCTCTACGATACGTTGTAACTTTTCTTTCGTTTCAATATCGATTACCGCTCTTTCTATCAGAGGTCGAAACCGCCTAAGGGTTTCTTTGTTTTCGATACTAAAGTGCCCTTTTTGCGCGCCAACAAGTATGATGATAGTTTGCGTAACTTCAGAGCGAATACCAGTTAAAAGCATGGAATTTACCTGACTTTTAATAAAGGAGTTAAGCCCCTCAAACTCCTTTAACCGCATTGGTTCAAACAGCAAAATACATTCACCATTGAGCGCCCTCTCTGATGCGTTACCCGGTAACCAACTAGCTCTATCAAAGACGCTATTTGTCGATAGAAGTGTTTTGAAATTTAGTAAGCGCTCCATAAAACCCGCATTCTAATCGCCTAGCGCGAAGAATAAGATCAAGTCTCCAA
>NZ_JAHGAH010000331.1:0-3477 GCF_030248475.1 Vibrio sp. D173a | reverse complement strand
CATGATTTGGGATATACCTTTTTGCGAGCTTCGGCAGAATTGGAGTCCACATTATCAAGAGATAGCCACAAATCTCTCGCTTCTAGCACGGTGAATCCATCTAACCCATTTTCTATCAACAACTTGTGCATGACCGCACTAATTCTTCGAGCCCGTTTCATTTCCAAAATTACACGCAACCAACCAAAAAACTAAGGATTGCTTAGTATACAGGAATCAGTAAAACTAAGAAAATCTTAGTTACCTTGAGGCCAGAGACATGAACTATAAGTGTCATTTACTAACCCAATCCCTGAGCGCCTTAAAGAAGCGCGCAAAAAAGCGAAACTCTCCCAAAAAGCTTTGGGAGTGCGTATAGGTATGGATGAAAGCTCCGCAAGCCCGAGAATGAATCAATACGAAAAGGGAAAACACACACCAGACATAAGTACGTTAAAGTCAATTGCAGATGAGCTTGGTGTGCCTTTGAGTTACTTCTTTTGTGAAGATGAGATTTCTGCGGAGTTAGCTGTGAATCTAAATAAGCTCTCTGAAACGGATAAGCTGAAGGTTCTTGAGGTCACAGTGCGGCTTATAGAAGAGTCATTTCAAAATAGTTGTCCTAAAGGGGACTAGCTACGCGAGCCAGCGAAAGGGCACTGGCTCTATTTGTTTTTTAAATACTATTTGCTGTTAAGGTAGTCTAGAACGACTTCATGATGGTCTTTAGTCTTGAACTTATTAAATACATGCTCAAGATTCCCAGATTCATCGATAAGGAAGCTTGTACGAACCACGCCCATATTCTCACGGCCCATGAACTTCTTAAGTTGCCAAACACCGTACATCTCACAAACTTCGTGCTCTTCATCGGCTAGTAGAGTAAAGTTCAAATCTTGCTTGTTGATAAAGTTGGTCAGCTTTTTCGGGGTGTCTGGGCTTAAACCAAGTACAACAACGTTGTGGGCATCTAGCTCAGCTTTGGTATCGCGTAACCCTTGAGCCTGAACAGTACAGCCTGGCGTTGAAGCGCGAGGGTAGAAGTAGAGTAGTACTTTTTTTCCTTTCAGCTCAGAGAGGGTTACTGGGTTGTTGTCTTGGTCGTTTAATGTGAAATCTGGAGCGATTTGTCCTGCTTCGATAGCCATGGGTTATCCTTACTTTCTTTAATTTACTCTGAATCGAGCTTTGTTATTATTTCAGTGTGTAGTTTTATCTATGCTTGGTGGTGTTGTCTAGTGGTAACTCTAAACTAGGTTTAGTTACTTTCTGAAGTTGCCTTCAACGATATTATCGGGCCTAGTGTTAACGACTTTATCCATGGCTTTCTCACGCTCTGAAGCAGGAAGCATTTCCATTAGATCTTGAACTATTTTGATATGAGTGGCAGCTTGAACAGCTAATGCCTCCTTATGGCTTTGAGCTTCGTCGTAATACTCTTTTTTCTTTTTATTCGCTTGAGTCTTGTCTTGCTTTAGTTGTTTAATATCAGCTTGCAATACATCAATAGGTGTTTGATTAGAGCCGTCTTGTGCCCCCCGAGCTTCAAGAAGTTTAGTCTTGATCATGACTCGAACGTCTTCATGCCTGCGCAGTGAGCCAACCGAGAGACCGGCTTCCTTCTCAACGGTACTATTGTTAATTTTTAGCTTACCTTCACGAGCTTTTTTCCTCAGCTCACGATTTTCAGGCTTGCCTTCTAATAGTCGCTCTAGGGCTTCCAGTAATTTGTGTTTGGTCGCCTTTGTCATTATTGAGTTACCTCGTAAGGTATCAAAAGATCTTTAGCTTGTTGTGGGAGCTCAACAGGCTCAAAGTTGATGCCTAAGTCTTCCATAATGCGCTCCGCAGCCGTAATTTTTATATACGCTTCTGATGCTGTTTGAGGCGTTAATTCATCATGTTCAATATCCCAAAGCATATTGATTTCAGCCTCCTTACGTTTAGATTCCGCAAAAACAGCATCAACAATGTAGTCATTCTTACAGTCAACACATTCAAGAAGATTTACCTGCGTGCGCAGACTACAGCCTGTTGACGTGCAGTAAACTCCAGGGGCTACTGCATGAATATGACGTTTTTGCTCTCGAATCTGCTTTTTCCAGTAATTGAGCGAAAGCATGTCGTAATCAGTTTTATCCTTAAATAGGTTACGCTCACTCTTTAGCATATTTTTTGCGAATTCTTTTCCTTTTCCGCCAGCAACACGCACTTTATTGGCAAGTTTTTTGTAGATATTAAGATAAACTTGGGCTTTTTGAGTAATTCTTTCTTCATTAATTGCGTAGGCCAAATTGTGTTTTTGCTGTCTGATTTTCTGGAATTTACTTGCGTTTTTGGCGTAATGCCTTGTCATAGCCATAGATACATGGCCGAACTGCTGTTTGAGTTGTGGAAATGTACAAAGCTCGTAACCGATAAGGTAGTAAGAAAAAGATCGCCGAAGTTGATGTCCTGAGAATTCATAATCATCACCAACATTGAACGAGAGGTTAGGATCAGAAACCTTTAAATCTAATAAATCGTCATTAGTAAGTGCAAGCTCTTCACTCAGTTCGTTTTCAAACCAAGCTTTAGCATGCCTACTGGGATCTTTTGCCCCCATGGCACCACAGCCCCCTTTTGTTTTATGGAAAAATGCATGGCTTTCAGTGGCTTGCTCTCTAAGTGGTTTATGTAGAGCTTGTAGTATCTCGTAAGCCTTTTTACCGACTTCTGTTGTAACAAACTCATCCTGCTTTGACTGAAAACCTTTAACGGTTTTTGATAGATCAGCGTGAATAATGTGAATTGCTTGTTTTGATATGAGCTTTGTTGTACACCGCGTTAGCGGTGTGAATATGATAGATTTCATCAGAGCGCATACCTGTGCGAGACATTAAAGTCCAACAACAACCACCGTTAAGATGTTTAAATAGTGATTGAGCTTCTTTAATATGTGTGACTTTCCTTGTCCCAATACTCAATTCGTTATTTGGATGAAACTGGTCAATATAATTACTTTTTATTTCTGGCTTGTACCTTTTGAGTAGCTTAATAGTTTTTGCTTCAGACGGAGAGTTTAATGCTAAAAAGGCTTTTTGAAAGGCAATGGTTCTTTCTTTATTAAGGGTATTAGTCTTGCCTAAACGCCAATGGATTTTACCTTTTTTAGTTTTTGATTCATCACTTAAAAGGTATTTAGTATAACCTTCATAAACTTTATCAAAGTAAGTCGAAATATAACAAGATAGCTGACTAAGTTTGTCACGAATAGGGTATAACTCATTTACCAATGCTTCTGACTTTTGTAGCCCCATATAATATAGGCGTTGAGGGATAACGGTGTATTGTTCAACCTCTCTAAGAGCTAACCCAAAAACGGAGGGAGCCAATCGTTTAGTTAATGTCACTTCAAAAGGCAAACCTTCTGCCTCGGTGTGCAATTTGTTAAGAGCGGTATAGATGCTCTCCCGCTCAAAGTTTATGTCAGTAAAATCGGTAACTATACCCGTGATC
>NZ_JAHGAH010000330.1:0-2154 GCF_030248475.1 Vibrio sp. D173a | reverse complement strand
AACTGATCGGCATTAGAGTGAAAACTCTGGCTTTTCTTCTTAATAAGCTTTCTCAAAGTTGAATATACCCAAGTGACTTCAAGATGCAGGATTCAGAGCGTTGTCATTGATTCGAGGTCAAGGAAAACGATGCCGCGTAATAGCCAGCTCTTTCCAAGTTGTTTGACGCAGCCATTGGTTTAATAAAAAAGCGGGTCAATGACACGATCCCGAAGGGCGAGCTGTCTTGGCTTGTATACTTTGTTGTCGATTCTTGATTTAGAGTGACGAGATCTTTAAATCGCCGCCGCGTCTACAAACCAAGTCATTCTCGCTGAACCTAGCATCTCGAGGTTACTTGGGTATAAGCTTAATCGCATAGGGTCAGTTCGTCAGTTTCTGCCGTTCCTTGGTTCAAATCCAAGATACAGACTGACTCTTTATCAAAGGGCATTGTGTATATACATTTGCCAGAATCATCATAAATGTGACTCCCTCCCATCCCTCTCAAATTTGGGTCATTAAAGGCATGAGGCCAATTGCATTGCACGATGAAGGCGCCCGCTTCTTTTGCAATAAGAGATGCTCGCTCGTAGTAGCCCTGCGTTTGCTGCTCTTGTGATTTTTTACCAATGTAACTAGGCCAAAGGATCAAACTGGCTTGTTCTTGTACCTCAGATAAAAACCATTCGATGTCATCAACCTCTCGACAAATGACACTCGTTATTGATGATTGCGCCAAGTTAAGCAGTTCACGTCTTTCGCCTCTTGCAAAGAACTTGGCCTCACTTTCCGTTAGCCCTACTTTATTCCATTGCGCCAAGACGTCACCATTAACATCGATACATAGGTAGCTGTTAAATATACGCTCGCCTTCCGTTAACGGCGCACCAATAAAAAGCGTGGTCTTGTAATCGAAAGCAAGCTTGCATAGCGCCTGAATAGCGTGACGAATAGTTTGTGGCTCCGATTCCTGTTTGATATTGCGATGGAAACCGCTAAGGCTGAGTTCAGGGAAAACCAGAGCATCTAACGCCCTCATATTCTCAACATGAGAAACGATTGTTTTTAGATTTTCTCGTACCGTCCAACCCATCCTCATCTGAACTACACCAACCTTCACTCTTAGCCACCTCCCTGACCTTTCAAATTTATAGGATTGTGCGGTTACTCGTCTCACTTCGACGTGCCAACCCTTTCAATTCAAATAACTTTTTAATACCTTTTAACACACTAAAATAAGCAACAAATTGCTAAGCAAATTAATTTACTCAAAAGCGTGACATACGGCAAAGATGGAACTGTTCTCGAGCGAGTTCGAAAACAAGTTGATATCTTGTTAAGGACTTAATATTTATGGATGAACTGATTGCTCAATATACTGGAGCAGATGAAAACTCTCGACTTACCCGTCAGAATATTACGAAGATAGAGTTTGATACCACAATGCACCTACTCGCCCCCTATTTAAAGTCAGGTGCCGATGTCTGTGAACTTGGAGCAGCAACAGGTCGCTATTCTCTTAGCTTTGCAAAGATGGGTTGTACCGTGACCTCGGTAGAACTGGTTCCAGACCAAGTCGAGATCTTGAAAAAGAATGCAGAAAGAAAAGACTTAACCATAGATATCCATCTAGGCAGTGCTTGTCATGTCCCTTTCATTGAATCCGGTTCACAAGATATTTGCGTAATACTTGGTCCTCTGTATCATTTGAAAACCAAGAGTGAACGCGATCAAGCAATAAGTGAAGCAAAGCGCATCCTAAAACCAAATGGAATCTTAGCGGTAGCCTATATTTCTAGATTTTTCGTCGCTGGACTATTCGCACAAAAGTTTCCTCACCTCGTAACTCCATCGATTTTATCTGAGCTTTATACAAATGGCACAGTCACAGCCTCTGAGGCAGATCGTTTTTTCAGAGTTGGCTACTTTGCCTATCCTGAAGAAATTGAACATTTGTTGCGCTCGCACACTTTCAACATACTCGACCATGCCGCTACCGATGGGTTTGGTCGCTATATCTCAGAAGGCATTAATAGCTTTACGCCTTCGCAATATCAAACATGGTTGGAATACCACTTAAATACATGCCGACAAAGTAGCTTATTAGGCTCAAGCAATCATGGACTCGTCATTGCTAAAAAAACAATCTAAACAACTAGGGCGTGTTGATCT
>NZ_JAHGAH010000033.1:0-5232 GCF_030248475.1 Vibrio sp. D173a | reverse complement strand
GCACTGGAGTGTTATCGTCCACCTCTGAAAGTGCCCTTGTATCTAGACAAAGGTTATACAGGTCAGTGGTTACATGATGAACTGGTTGCTTTGAACTACATTCCCCATGTTCAATCACGTGCTGAAGAGGCTGCGAGCTTGAAACAATCGGATGATTTTAAGGCTCATCGTTGGGTTGAGGAGCGAACTCATAGCTGGCTAAACCGTTATCGTAGATTGCTTGTTCGTTGGGAAAAGAAAATCGAAAACTACGAGGCCATGTTGCATTTTGCTTGTGGCCTCATTGTTTGGAATAAATCCCTTTTGGGATAGGCTCTAAGTTGGATAGAGGCCAGTTATCCAACTTATTAGCGATATTAAAAAGTCTATCTCTCTTCCAAAACCTTAGCTATCGCTGAGTCTAACTTATCTTGCATTTCTTTAGACAAGCGCCCGAACTCATAAGAGAAATTACGGCCCTTCACGCGCTTGCGGGCAAACATGCCTTTGCTATCGAATTGGGCGAGGGGAGTGACTTCCGCTTTGTCTGACTCTTTCTTCGTTTCTGCGACTTTTAGCTCGGCTTTGATAGCAGAAACAATTGCGTCTTTCTGATCCTCAAGCGAATATTCAGCCTGAATATTGACAAGACTTTTCTCAATTTTCTTTACGAAGCCAGAAATCTGTTTTTTATCTTCACAGGTCTTCATCACCTTATCTAGCAAGGCATAGTCCGGATGTGAAAGGGCATTTACAACTGGAAATAGCTTAACCAGCTTCTCGTCTATGTTGGCAGCTTTCATCGCTTTGCTTACACCTGCCTGACTAAGCCCAACTTGCTTGGCAATCTCAGCTTGAGTTATCTCTGCGTTTGCCGATTTGATGGCAATACATTGTTGTCCAATCTCACGCAGATTGTGTTCTTTAGCCGTTTGTAGCTGCTTAGATAGAGCCTTCGCATCACTGACAGAGATTTCATCCTGAGTGACAAGGATACGGAACGTTTTAATGCGGCCTTCTTGAAGTAAGAACCAAGCACGGCGGCGAGAGCCATCCAACACATCAATCTTGCCTTCAATTTCTCGACCTACTGCCGGATAGAACTGTTGAAACTCCAGCGAATTTAGATCAGAGAGGGACTCTGCAGTAAGAAGCGATTGATCGCGTCCATTCACATCGAAAGTAACAAACGTTTCATCTCGAACTTGCTCGAATGACAGTGTCACTTCGTTAAACGTCGCAGTATTACCTGATGCTAGCTGCCAAACCATGCTCTGGTCGACAGATTCAAAACCAAACTGTTCTCGCAAGTACTCAGCGGCATTGGTGCCTGCTTTATCCAGCTCTGCCGTCAATTGCTGCGTTAAAGTGGTCAGGTTCGCTTTAGCCGCTGATTGCTGTGCTTCTTGAGAACCTGGTGCGTTACCTAAAGGGCTACCGCCGCGTTTTTTCGCCATTATGCTTGCTCCTGTTCGCGCCACACATTAAGAATGTCACGCTGGATTTGACTGGTTACCTCATACCCGTTTTGTTGTGCCGTTTGGAACGTCGACTTACTTTTTGGGTACTCGCTCTTCGACATATCAAAAACGGTTGAAAGAAGGGAAGAGGCTTGTCTGATGGCTTCGCTGTGTTTGAACTCCTTAGAGTACAAGTAAGGAGCAAAGTGGTCGTAAAGACTGTTCATCAACTCAGTTGTAGTCGAGCTGTCACGATGGTTGGTAAGCAAGATCTTCATGAAGTCGTACCCATCATGATTCGCATTGGTTAGCAGCGCCCATACTTGCGGAATGTAGCTGAAGTATGAACAGGTCGCATCGATGTCGTTCTCCGTAATCGATAGCGGGAATACCACGCTGGTTGCGGCAAAGTAGGCGTTGTAAGTTGCGTAACCTAGTGATGGCGGTGTATCGATGATGATGATGTCGAATTCATCTTTCACTGCATCGATGATCTCAGCCAAGATAGAGTAGGGGGATGGTAACTTATGGCTGAAGACTTGTTCATGGAACCAGCCTTCAATCGCTCGGTCACTCTGCGCTGCTGGCAGAATTCGCAAGTTAGGAATGGTGGTTTCTAGGAACGCTTCCGATACCGCTTGCTCAAACGTTTCACCCTCATCCAAGTCAAAGTTACGCATAATGAGATCGCCCACAGACAAGTTGCCTTCCTGATCTGCCTCTGGCGCGTAATACATAGAGAGCGTCGCTTGGCCATCCATATCGATTAAGCCTACACGGTATTCTTGATGGAACTCTGTTGCTAAACCAGATGCGACAGTCGCGGCAGACACGGTTTTACCAACGCCGCCTTTCTGGTTTTGAATAACGATGACTTGCGCTGATTGCTGTTCGCTACGCGAGAACTTTGGCTCTTTACGCAATGCCTCTGGCAACAAGTCACGTACACGGTACATTTCCGCAATATCAATCGACCACTGAGAGTCTTCATGACGACGAGGATCAATCTCCGCTGCAGTTACGTATTTATCCAACGTTTTAGCATCGATGCCTAAGTAAGCGGAGGCTTCTGCGCGGGTAAAATTGCGTAACTCTTTGCGATGATTCGCCAGTAAGCGCTGGTTGCGGCGCTTAATGTAAGCATCGGCTCCTTGCTTAAGGGATTGAAAGTGTGACGTGGTTTGTTGAGTATCCATTTCTGCCTCCATGTAGGAATTAGAAATAGTATATCCCTTAGTTTTTAATTCGTGTAGTCAAAATTAAGAGATTTGTATGTTTTTTGTCATTTTTTGGATGCTGCCTTCGAAAGGCCAAGACTAAAAAACCACCATAAGGTGGCTTTTGATATGATTACGCTTGGATAATCTCACTCGATATCTGACTGTTAGAACAGTTGTCGAACTACCGCCGTCATACTTACATGAACATTAGCCTCACCATCACTGTACATCTTTTCCGTATTTAGAATCGTGGGCTTATCCCATTCTAGCAGCGTTTGGTTAGTTAAATGTTTAGTGATTGGCAGCTCGATCTCTAGTTCTTTTCTAGCTGCGATAGGGAATGCTAGGTCATAGCTGAACCATACACCTTTTTGTTCCGGGCGCAGTGGGTTTTGCCAAACAGAATATCCGCTGTTACAAACATCATCGGCAAAGTTACACATTTCAAAGCTAGCTTCTAATGGCAGCTGTGACACATACAGTGAAACAGTGAAGTTTTGGTACTCTGGAGCAGCGTCAGAGTTGTGATAAGTCAGTTCAATTACGCTGTTTGCGCTTTCTTTAGAGCCGATATCCACGTAGTTCATAGTCGGTTCTTCTGGCCGAGAAGTACACCCGAGCATAAGAAAAGAAAATGCTGTTGCTAGAATGAGTCGTTTCATAAGTTTCCTTTTTACTGTATAAAAACACAGAGTATAAACTTAAGCTTTATAAATGAGGCAAATGTTTTCATGTAATCAACGCCTTGGGGTGATATTAACTTCAGCACTTAACCTGAGGCAAATCTGTCCAACATGTCGTGTACTGCGGTGTCAGAAGCTGACGCCGCATTTGCCACTTTTGCTCAATGCCTTGAGCGCCAAGGAATACCGTGTTCTGGCCATAACGTTGATTTAGGCCATCAAACACCGACATCAACGACGAGTTGTTTGGCGTAGGGTTAAATAAATCCGCTTGCTCTTGCCGCCCGTCGACTAAATCCAACAGGCCAACGCCCACCTTGTAAAAGCGTACACCTTCAGAAAAGAGAGAGTGGGTTAGCTCAGAGACCACCTTGGTGATCTGCGTTATATCGGCCGTCGGGTAGGGGAACCGGTGCACGACTCGCCGACTGTAAGACACATCATCAAACGGTGAGCTTGATGCAAAGCACATCAACACCTTACACAAGGAGTGCTGCTTTCTGGCTTTGCGTGAGGCAATGCCAGCATGATGGCACAAGGCTTGGCGCAACGAGGTTTCATCCTCTATCCGTTCGCCAAAGCTGCGCGTAGAAAAAATCTGCTTTTTGTCTGCTCTCGCCTCATCCCACTGCTTACAAACTTGGCCGTTAAGCTCGCGCACTGTACGCTCTAACTCTACGTTAAACACCTTGCGTGCTAATGGAGCCGGGTACTTGGCCAGTTGCAATGCGGTGGTGATACCTAGTTGCTTTAGGTGGGTGGTGAGCCGTTTGCCGACGCCCCACACATCACTCACGGCCAGCTGCGCGAGCACACTTTCTCGCTCGGTTACACCATCAAGCACGCACACACCATTAAACCCAGCGATCTTCTTGGCGGCATGGTTGGCGATTTTGGCCAGAGTTAACGTCGGCCCCATCCCGACACAAACGGGTAACCGGCATTCACGCCACACCGATTTTCTGAGCATTTGGCCATGCTCACGGAGACACGGGATCGCCGCTGTGGTTCGCTCAAAAGAGAGGAAAGATTCGTCAATAGAGTAGATGTGCTGCTCTGGGGCAAATCGGCCAATGACTGCCATCATCTTGCTCGACAAGTCTGCGTATAGCTCATAGTTAGAGGAGAGGGCAATAACGCCGCGCTGCTCGCACAGTGCCTTCATCTGAAAGTAGGGTTTAAATTTCTCGATCCCGCACTCTTTGGCTTGGCGGTTCGCGGCGACCACACAACCATCGTTATTGGAAAGTACCACGATAGGCTTACCACGCCACTCTGGGCGGAAGACTTGCTCTGCGCTGCAGTAAAACGCGTTGGCATCAACTAGGGCGAACATTACGCCTGTCCCAACAAATGACTGGCTCGGTGACAGCGTATCGAACGTATGACGACACCCTCAACCGTGAAAATATCACAATCCTGCACCAGAACCGGTACATGGTTAGGGTGAGCAGAAAGCAACTGACGGTGCTTGATATCAATCAGCTTACAAACGAACTCGCCGTTTAGATTAGCGACAATCACATCCATATTATTCAAGGTGACATGGCGATCGACAATCAGAATATCGCCATCGAAAATCCCCACGCCTTGCATCGAGTCCCCGCTTGCCCGGCCCAAAAAAGTCGCGCTTGGGTGCTCGATCAATAACTCATCCAAATCGAGCGAGAGTTGGCGGTACTCTGCAGCTGGTGACTCAAAGCCGGTGATGCCAGCACGGGCTGAAATAGGAATAACGCTCATAAATAACACTGTTTATATATACAGTGTTATTATGGGTAAAAAGAGCCTTAAGTGCAAGTGATAGGTTGGGGGATGTAGGTTGATCTGGCATCTTAATGTTTAATGTGTTAATTCAATTTATTGTTTTAAAGTAAGCGCTCCATAAAA